>DAIEHU010000043.1 GCA_027353395.1 Desulfobacteraceae bacterium | reverse complement strand
GACCACGGCAAGTCCACGCTTTCGGACCGCCTGATTCAAACCACCAATCTGGTGTCTGCCCGGGATTTCAAGAATCAGATGCTGGATAACATGGATATCGAACGCGAGCGCGGCATCACCATCAAAAGCCAGACCGTTTGCCTGCCGTATAAGGCCAAAGATGGCAAACTATATTATTTAAATCTGATAGATACGCCCGGCCATGTGGATTTCAGCTATGAGGTTTCGAGGGCGCTGGCTTCCTGCGAAGGGGCTTTGCTGCTGGTGGATGCCAGTCAGGGGGTCGAAGCCCAGACCATCGCCAATTTGTATATGGCGGTGGACCACAATCTGGAAATTATACCCATTATCAACAAGATCGACCTGCCTTCGGCTGAAATCGACATGGTTCGGGAACAAATCCAGGAAGACCTTGGACTTGATCCTGAAACGGCGATTCTGTGTTCCGCGAAAGAGGGAATCGGCATCTCTGATATTCTGGAGGCCGTTGTCAATCATCTCCCGGCACCCACCGGTGACCCGGACGCGCCCCTGGCGGCGCTCATTTTTGACTCCCATTATGATCCCTACCGGGGCACTGTCATTCATGTGCGGGTGGTGAATGGAACGCTCAAAGTCAATGATGAAATCCTCCTGATGTACAACAACGCCAGATATCAGGTGGAAGAAGTGGGCATTTTCCAGATTAACCGGGTTCCTAAACCCGAAATCAGCGCGGGAATGGTGGGATATGTGATCGCCGGGATCAAGACCGTCTCTGACACCAAATGCGGGGACACCATCACCCTGAAAAAAAATCCCTGTGAAAAGCCCCTGCCGGGGTTCAAGGAAAGCCAACCGGTGGTTTTTTCATCCATCTATCCGGTTTCAACAGATGACTATCCGGAACTGGCCGAGGCCATCGAAAAATTAAAGCTCAATGATGCGTCCCTGGTATTTCAGAAGGATTCCTCCGCGGCCCTTGGATTCGGGTTCCGGTGCGGGTTTCTGGGACTTTTGCATCTGGAAATCGTTCAGGAGCGCCTGGAAAGGGAATATGACCTATCGCTGATCATTACGGCCCCATCGGTTGAATATGAGCTGGTGATGAACGACGGCGCCACGGTCATGATCGACAACCCGGCCCTGTATCCAGACCCCACGAAAATCGCCAGGTCCAGGGAGCCGTTTATCAAGGCGTCCATCATTATACCGGACCGCTATATGGGGCCTGTCATGAATCTTGCGCTGGAACGCCGGGGCATTAATACGGATTATCAATATTTTTCCTCAAACCGCATGGAAATGATTTTCGAATTGCCCCTGGCTGAGGTCGTATATGATTTTTATGACAAGCTGAAATCCATCACCCAGGGTTACGGGTCGTTTGATTACGAAATGCTGGACTACCGGGATTCCAGTTTGGTTCGGGTGGATATTCTGGTGAACGGCGAGCGGGTGGACGCCCTATCCCAGCTGGCGCATCGGGACAAGGCGGTGGAACGGGCGAAATTCGCCACGGAAAAACTTCGGGAGGAAATTCCCCGCCAGATGTTCAAGATCGCCATTCAGGGAGCCATCGGCGGCCAGATTATCGCCCGTAAAACCATCAGTCCGTTCCGGAAGGATGTGACCGCCAAATGTTATGGCGGTGATATTTCCAGAAAGCGCAAACTACTGGAAAAGCAGAAAAAAGGCAAAAAACGGATGAAAATGGTGGGGGAGGTGGAGATTCCGCAGTCGGCGTTTTTGGCTGTGCTGAAAAGCAAAGACTAACGGCATTCCGTTGCAATCATGCATGATTGCAACGGAATGGGGCTATCCGGCCTATCTCTGATTTATTTCGAAATGATTGAAAAAAAACCCCATCTCAACAGCGGCGGTTTCCGGTGAATCCGATCCGTGGACGATATTTTTTTCAATATCGGTGGCGAAATCCCGGCGGATGGTGCCTTCAGCGGCTTCCTTATAATTGGTCGCACCCATCAGGATCCTGTTCTTTTCAATCACATTCTCGCCTTCAAGAATCATCGGAACAATGGGTCCAGAGGTCATGAAGCCGGTCAGGCTGGCGAAAAACGGGCGTTCCTTGTGAACCGCGTAAAACGCTTGGGCGTCTTTCAAGGTCAGATGCACCATTTTCATAGCTTTGATCTTGATGCCGTTTTGTTCAAAACGTTTAATCACTTCTCCGATGAGCCCCCGGCTGACGCCGTCAGGTTTAATGATTGACAGGGTTCTTTCCATGGTTTTATTTTCCTTTGTAATAGGGTTTAATGTTGAGCTTTAAATTGTGTGCCGGAAATATCAAAATGCATTCTTCAAGTCAAGGAGTGTTCCGGACTTAAAAATAAAGGGGGAAGGCGTCAATGTTTGAGGCTGCCATGAAAGCTGTTCAGGGAGATATCACCAAACTTGAAGTGGACGCCATTGTCAATGCCGCCAATGCGTCCCTGCTGGGGGGCGGCGGCGTGGACGGGGCTATTCATCAGGCCGCCGGGCCGGGGCTGTTTCAGGAATGCCGGACTCTGGGCGGATGCCGCACCGGAGAGGCAAAAATCACCAAAGGCTATAACCTGCGCGCAAAATATGTGATTCATACAGTGGGGCCGGTTTACAGCGGAAAACCGCAAGACGCTGAACTGCTGGCCGCCTGCTATCGCAACAGCCTGGCCCTTGCAAAGGAAAATGGTCTTTTGACCATCGCCTTTCCAGCCATCAGTTGCGGCGTGTACCGCTATCCCAAGGAAAAGGCCAGTAAAATTGCGGTAAACACCACCGCGGCATTTTTGAAAGACCAGGGGCGGGGCATGACAGTCTGGTTTGTGCTGTCTTCAAAGCCGGATTTGGAATTGTATCAAACGCTTTGTTCTCTGTAAGACGATGAATCGCTATGGCGCAGGCGCTGCGCGCCATAAATCAATATATCCCCAGGATTTTTTCCAGTCTGGCGATATCCGGAGAAAATTCATTGATCCCTTGGCTGCGGTTCATGAACTCAAAATGGAGAAAAACACCATCGCGTTTTTCCCCGCCCACGGGCTCCTTGGCCGCATAGGCCCAATCCCCATGCACTTCCGCCAGATTCAAGCCAGACAAACCAGATAATTTGCCGCCATACATTTTTGGAGTAAAAAAATTCACGGCCGCTTTATTTTTTCCATTCCCACTTTGCGATTTTGCCGTATACATCGCTGGGAACCTTTACGATGCCCACCAGCACCTTGGTCTGGCCATTTTTAATAGACCCGGTGACGGTGGTTTTCTCAAGCTCGAATCCTTCGCTGTCCATCGCCACCACGCTGATGGCGACATCCGCAGGCTCACCGTTGTTTTTGACAAACACCTTAACTGTCAGGGAAACATTATCCGCGCCTTTTTCCATGACCAATGTTTCAATTTTTAATACCTCCACACCGCCGGCGGCAAACGCAGCCGTGGCCCACGGCATCGCCGCCGCTGCAAAAACAATTGAAAATAATATGGTTATCATCTGTTTCATTATCAGCCTCTTTTCGTTGAATGTGAATATTTCTAATTTGGAGTACTATATTCTTTTTATTTTCCGGCAACAAGTATATTTTCAAAATCGGCGGACGGGAGAATATCATGGCCTGATGCGGGAAGATATGCATTGCCCGAACATCCCGTTGTTTCCGTGATGTATAATGAACATGCCGGGACAGAATTTAAGGAATCAAAATGCATTATCTGGAAAAAATGAAATCCCTCATGAATGTGGCTTCAGGCATTGAGCCCGCCGACCTGGTGATCACCGGAGGGCGCATTTTCAACGTATTTACCGGAGAGATGCTTGACGGATTGTCTGTGGCCATTAAGCACGGACGCATCGCATATGTCGGCATTGATCCTGAAAACGGCATCGGCGCTGGCACAACCGAGATCGATGCTGGCGGGAAAACATTGATACCCGGCTTAATCGACGGCCATGCACATATGGCGTGGATGAACACCCCGGAAGAATTCCTGAAACTGGCCATGACTGGCGGAACCACCACCATCATCACCGAAATCTTGGAGCCCTGCCCGGTGGCCGGAATTACGGGGATGCTTGAACTGCTGGATGCCATGCAGGATCAGCCGGTCAAAATTTTCGCCACCGCCCCGGCCATGGTATCCATCAGCCGGCGAACCCGGGGAATATCGCCCGGGGATCTGGAAACCCTGCTTCTTCGGCCCGACGTACTGGGCCTTGGCGAATCCTACTGGCAAGGGATTTTGCAGGAGCCGGACATCTATCTGCCGCAATTTGAAAAAACGCGTGTCTTCCGGAAAACCCTGGAGGGCCATTCAGCGGGAGCCAGTGAAAAAAAGCTGAATGCCTATGCGGCCACGGGGGTTTCTTCCTGCCACGAGCCGGTAAAAGCCGGAGAAGCCCTGGACCGGCTGCGCCTCGGCATGTATGTCATGATCCGGGAAGGCAGCGTGCGCCGGGAGCTTGAAGCCATATCCAAAATTAAGAATACCGGCGCGGACCTGCGGCGAATGATCCTGGTATCGGACGGGATTTCAGCATTAGATTTAAAAAAAACAGGCTACATGGAAAGCATTGTTCAAAAAGCCATCCACCTCGGATTCAGGCCTGAAGACGCCATCCGCATGGCCACCTTGAATGTGGCGGAGCATTTTTCCATAGACGGCCAGATCGGGGCCATTGCACCGGGCCGGTATGCGGACATCCTTGTTATTCCGGAAATACAGACTATCCGTCCGGAAATGGTCATCAGCAACGGCGTTATTATCTCCCGCGACGGACAACGGATGGTGGAACCGCGTGTTCACCGCTTTTCCATCCAGAGCCGGTCAAGCGTCCATATTCCCAAGGCCTTCACCCCATCGGATTTTGCTGTTCCAGCCCCAAGCGGCATTTCTTCCCGAAAAATCCGCCTCCTGGAAATGGTGACGGATTTGGTCACGCGGGAGCGCATCCTGGATCTGCCGGTGGTTTGTGAGCAAATCCAGACCGATATCAGCCAGGATATTGTAAAAATTACGGCCATTGACCGGGCCGTTGTTCCAGGCGATCTCTTTACAGGATTTATCAAAGGATTCGGGCTGACATGCGGGGCGATGGCGGTAAGCGCCACCTGGGATTCGGCGGACATTATCATCATCGGCGCGAATGATGCGGATATGGCAATGGCCGTCAACCGCCTCCATGCGCTTCAGGGGGGTGTTGTGGTGTGCGAAGGCGGAAAAATCCGGGCAGAGCTGGATCTGCCGGTATTTGGCGTAATTTCCGACTTGCCGGTGGATACGGTGGCCGCAGCCATTGAAAACGTCACAGAAACGCTGGCGTTAATGGGCGTTCCTCACCCAGACCCCATCAAAACCGCGGCAACCCTGACTTCGGCGGCCATTCCATTTTTCAAAATTTGCGAGGAAGGCTATGTGCGGATGAAGGACGGGATGACCGTGGGCCTGTTTGCGGATGAGAATTGACTTTTTAATAGCCCGTCAGAATCAATAATCAATATCCGCTATATAGGGAAAATGATCCGATGGATACCGGCCATGCAAATGATCATGGACAATCCGGACGTCTCTGACTTGGAAGCAGGGGGCCGCCAGAATCCAGTCGAGCCTTGCAATCAGGGGAATCCCGTCAAACCGGTGGCGGGTGAAGCTCTGGGGACCGTCATCATTGCCCGCCGTCCACCAGGTATCCCGCAATCGAGGACCGGCAAGAAGGGCATGGGCCGGGGATCCGGGGGCGTCATTAAAATCGCCCATTAGTACAATCGGAGCCGTTTGCCGGGCGGACCAGCGTGCGATGATTTTTGCCTGTTCCAGCCGGGCCACGGGCCCCATGTGGTCGAGATGGGTGACCGCGGTGATAATGGGTGACGCACTATCCGCCAGCCGGACTTCGGCCCAGCTCATCATACGCGGAAACGCGCTGTCCCAGCTTTTGCTCAAATGCACATCCGGTGTTTCAGATAACCAGAATTCACCGCCGCATATAATGGTGACCGCCTGTTTCCGGAAAAACAGGGTGGGGCATTGAATCACCGGGTCCGGCTCCCGCCCCGGCAGAAAGGGCGTATAATCCGTCAATTGTTCTGAAAGATAGTTGATCTGCGCCCACTTACCTTCCTGAGTACCGAGAATATCGGGCTGATACCGGTTGATAATCGCAACCGCCATTTCCCGGCGATACACCCAGGCATTCCCGCCGTCATCTTCATTTTCAAATCGCAGATTAAAAGTCATCACACGCATACGGGTCTCTTTCTCCTTCTGGCAAACGGGTCCATAGCGGCTACAAACAATGGCAAAATTTTCACTGATTGACAAGCGCAAAAGGGTATCATAACTTTCTCAAAAAACACGCTGCGCCGCCCAGAGGCTCAACGGACACATACAAATAAAAGGACCCCCAATATGGAATGTAAAAAAGAACAAAATCTCAAAACCTGTAATTGCAGCTATGACCCTTGCGGCCGAAAAGGCATGTGCTGTGACTGCATCCGCTATCATTTAAAAAGCCGGCAGCTTCCGGCCTGCTATTTCCCTAAAGTTGCTGAAGCCACGTTTGATCGTTCATTTGAGCATTTCGCCCGGCTGGTCATAGAAAAAAAGGCGTAACAACATGCCGATAAATTCATTCCTTCAGTCATTGACCGAAAATATTCTGCGGAATCCTGACACCTTGATTTCCAGAAAAGACGCGCTGGCGCTGACCCGGTTTTCCGGCGATGATATCTTGGGCCTGCTGGCCTGCGCCCATAAAATAACAGCGGAGAACCTGCCGGAAGGTATTTTCACCTGCGCCATCATCAATGCAAAATCCGGCCTATGTTCTCAGGATTGCGCATTCTGCGCCCAATCGGCCCATCACAAAACCGATATACGGACTTATCCCCTGCTTAACAAGAATGACATTACAGAACAGGCGATGGCGATGGCCGAGGCGGGCGCCACATACTTTTCCATGGTGACCAGCGGCGAACGGCTGACAGACCATGAGATTGACGTCATTTGCGCCGCCACATCAGAAATAAAGAGAAAAACGTCTCTCACAGCATGCGGGTCTCTGGGATTGCTGACCCCCGCCCAGGCGAAAAGGCTCAAAACCAGCGGCATGACCAATTACCACCACAATCTGGAAACTGCGGAAAGCTTTTTTCCCAGCATCTGCACCACTCACACCTATGCGGAAAACATCAAAACACTGAAGGCGGCCGCATCTTCCGGCATGCACGCATGTTCCGGCGGCATCATAGGGCTTGGCGAATCCTGGGAACAGCGAGTGGAACTGGCATTTACACTCAAGGAGCTCGGCGTCCACCGGATTCCCATCAATTTCCTGCATCCCATCCCTGGCACCTGGCTTGAACACCAACCCCCGCTTTCTCCCATGGACGCCCTGAAAGCCATCGCCCTGTTCCGGTTCATTCACCCGAAAACCGATATCACCATCTGCGGCGGGCGGGAGCATACGCTCAAAGATTATCAGTCCTGGATTTTCATGGCCGGCGCCAACGGCGTCATGATCGGCAATTACCTCACCACCCAAGGCAGAGACATGGACATGGACATGGCAATGATCGACACTTGGCAGCGGCTGCGCCGGTGACCGGTTGTTATTAACAACATATTGATTTACAAAAAAAATAATAACCAGCTTTGAATGAAGCATGGAGGGCAAAATATTTTCTTGTATTTGCCATATTGCTTTTGAAGTGATTGACTTTTCGAATCAATATTTATAAAATTAAAAAAAATATCACTTTCAGTCACTTCAGAACATCATCTTCCACCGGTTAACAAGGAATCAAATAACTATATAACTCTATCAAATATATAAAGTTAAATACAAGTAGAAGCGGCAAAAAGCATATTTACAATCCTGGAGGGGGAGCTATGTTTTACATGAATAAAACAAAGTCGTTATTATTTTTTTTAACAGCGTTATTTTTATGCTGTCTTCTCATTGGATGCCATGACAGCAGCAGTGACTCCAACAAAAGTAAAAATGCTGAAACCACCTGGTACAAAGATGCTGATGGAGACGGGTACGGCGACCCGGCGGCATCCTTGGTCCAGGCTGCTCAACCTGCGGGATATGTCAGCAATTCAGGCGACTGCGCCGACTATAATGCGGCTGTCCACCCTGGGGCTCCGGAGCTGTGCGACGGGAAAGACAATAACTGCAACGGCGAGGTGGATGAAACCGCATGCCAACCCGAAAGCCAGAAAATATCAGGCCGGATAACCAATTTAAATGACGTGCAGGCTTTCATTAGAGCCGATTCCTACCTTCAGTTGACGCCATACCCTGCAGATGGACAGATGCCCTTCACCACCGATGCGCAGGGGAGAAAGATTTATACCTCTGATCTTGCAGTCATTGATATGCCGGTTGATGGTGCGTTTGTTTTTGAGACATACGGTCTAATCCCCGGCCAATACGTGATTGCAGTCCAGCGTCTCAATCCGTACCCTGCCGGTAGCGGAGAAACGCCTGTTCTTGCGACTACGGGCGGCCAGCCGGCGCTCATCGTCATTCCGGAAAACAGCGATACGGCTTTTGAACTCGACCTTGGCAGTGTCAATATACCAGCACCCGCGTCTGCCGCCGACGTATCCGCCGGACCCGCAGTGCCCACCAGCGTCTCCGCCACGGACGGCGCATTTGAGGATAAAATCCGTGTCACGTGGAACGCCTCGCCAGGCGCGACGTCTTATGAAGTATACCGGGCGGATGCTTTTGCCGGACAGAAAACCAAGATCGCAACAACCGCACACACTATTTATGATGACGTCACCGCCCTGCCCTGCGGCAAGGATTATTACTATTGGGTGATTGCCGTGAACGCATCCGGGACGAGCGATTTATTTTATAATGACCTGGGTTTTATCCGATGCCCGCTTCCGCCGGATGATAATAACGGTAATGGTTCCGGCACCGAACCGGGAACACCTATCATAACCGAGCCTGAAACTTTGGTCGCTCCAACCGGCATAACAGCCAGCGATGGTTTGTACCCTGAGAAAGTCGCGATCACCTGGAACGCGGTGGAAGGCGCGACATCATATGAAATATACCGGCATTCCGACTGCTGCGGGGAAAGAACAAAAATCGGAACCACATCAGGCAGATTTTTTTATGACACGCTGGATGACAGCATTGTATTCTCAAGCATCAATTATTACTGGGTGAAAGCAGTCAACTCAAAAACAACGAGTCCATACAGCGCTTTTGATACGGGCTATAAATTACTGAAGCCTCTGACTCCGACAAATGTGGCGGCCTCTGATGGCACGTTTGTCGGAAAAGTGCATGTGTCATGGCTACCGGGTGTACGTTCTGCGGCACCGGTAGAATGCGGCGGCGGTTGCGGCAACCCCGTGATAGTAGAAAAAATCACCCAATATGAAATTTATCGTGCTGATTGGGCGAAAGGATCGAAAACAAAAATCGGGACGACTTCGAATACCTGGTTCGACGATTTTGATATTCCCTGCGATACCTGCCAGAATATTTATTATTACTGGGTAGTTGCCACAAACGCCGCCGGAAGCAGCCAGTACAGCGATGATGATACCGGATATGCCTATAGAACCCTTCCGGACCCGAATGACATCCGGGCGACTGACGGGACCATCCCCTTCTGCGTAAAAATCACCTGGAGCACTATTTCCGGCGCAAAATCGTATGACATCTTCCGCTCACCCTCTCTTGACGGCGTCAAAACGAAAATAGGATCGGTTCCATCTGACTGTGTCACCTGTAATACGTATCATTATCTGGACACAAACCCTGTGTGCCCAGAAATCTATTACTACTGGGTCAAATCCATCGATCAGAATGGATATACCGGTTGCAACTTCTATTTTTATGATACCGGATTCTGCTCAGGCGATTAAGTCTTTTAGCTTTTCATAAATCCATAGAGACAGTATTTACCAATAATCTCCATATGATTGAATGAATTATCATATGGAGATTATTGCTTAGAACTCTTAAGACACGAAATATCTCTCATTGCGAATGAACTTCAAAAATCACCGCTTCCAGATAGTCGCAAATAACCGCTGTCCGCTATATGACGCAGGCGATGAATTTAATGTCATGGGCCGGTCCATATCCCTCATGGGCAAGGCCGCCTGTTTAACGTTAATGAGCGATGTGACGTCCGCCCTGAATACCTTCCCCGAAGCGTCCTTACCAAATTCATCCCAAGAGCGGGAGCTGATGTTTAACTGCAGCGGCGACCGGACCGGCTGCCCAGGTGTCATCCGCCTTCACCGTCTCACGGAAACATCACCCGGAGCCGCTGGTCAAAAGATCCCCCCTCCCCTGCCCGACAATATCCAGGAATTAAATAACTTCTCCATTTTCAAAACATTAAAAGATCATGAAGTCGCCGAAATCATATCTTTTTTTAAACCCCAGGCGTTTAAACCAGGACAGATTATTTTAAGAAAAGGCGACCGGGGAGAAAAATTGTTCATTATTTTATCCGGCAGCGTCGAAATCATCGGGGATTATGGAACACCCATCGCGGTACTGGGCAAAGGGGAAATATTTGGCGAAATGAGCCTACTGACAGGCAACCCGGTCAGCACCAAGGTTCGGGTGCTTGAAGATACGAATGCCATGGTGATTTCAGCCAGCCACTTCCGGATGATCCTCAACCGGTATTCACCCCTTCAAATGTATTTCGCCCGCCTCCTGGTGCAGCGTCTCGCCAAATCCAACATCGAACGTTCCAAACAGGTATCGTCCGGCATGGCCGGCAGCCTGACCGAGATCACCCCCACGGAACTGCTGCAGGCATTAAACCTGTCCCAGAAGACAGGCGCCTTAACCTTAAACTTTCCAAAGGGAGATGCCCGGATTTCATTAAGAGACGGGGATATCATTCATGCGGAGTTCAGGGAACAGACCGGCGAAAAGGCTTTTTTTGAAATTATGAAACAAAAACGGGGGAAATTCCAGTTTAAACCAATTCTCACCCCTCAAGAAATAACCGCTTCAAAAATCGGAGAATTTATGTATCTTATGATGGAAGCCATGAACCAGATTGATGACGCGGCTAATACGGAGGAATGATCCACTTTTAACTGAGCAATTATGTCTTGACTTTTTCCGGCGGAATAAATATTTTCCATCAAACGCTGGAAGCAAATATTGGTATTAAATGATGGGATTTTTGTTTGGCGGCCCATTGAAAATTCAACGGAAGGCCGCTTTATCAAATATATCAAAATATTGAATCGGCTCACCCCATCCCGCAACCATTCAGGAGGCTATAATCACATGGATTTTTCACTCAGCAAACCCCAAAAGGAAATTCAAAAAGCCGCGTGGGATTTCGCCAAAGGGGAATTTGACAAAGAACAGATCATGGAATGGTCTAAAGAACAACACTTCCCGGAAACGCTCATTAAAAAATCCGGCGAGCTCGGTTTTATCGGCATTCATTACCCCGAAGACATCGATGGCGGCGGCATGGGGCTCTTGGAAAATGTGCTGGCGGGAGAGGCTTTTTGCCGAAAGGACTCCACCCTGGGGACCGCGTTGATGTTCACGGGTTATGCGTCGGAATGCATCCTTCGTTTCGGCGATCATAAATTGAAAAAAAAATTTCTTCCGCCGTTACTGAGCGGGCAAATGGTTTCCACGGGCGCTTTTTCAGAGCCGGACCAGGGCGGAGATATCACCCGCATCCATACCAATGCGGTCAAAAATGGAGATGGTTGGCAGATCACCGGCAAAAAAGCGTATGTTCCCTTTGGCGGAACGGCCGGATTTTATGTGGTTTTGTGCAACACCGATCCGGACGCGGCGCCGGGCCAAGGGATGTCCCTTATTCTGGTGGAGGCTGACCGGCAAGGAATATCCGTTTTCCAGTCATCCGAAAAACTGGGCGGCCGCCTGATGCCCTTCGCCGATGTGAACTTTGACCAGGTAACGGTTCCCCTGTCCAATCTGATCGGAACTCAAGGAAGGGGATACCATCATGTTCAGGAATTTTTCACCGAAAACCGAATCCAGATCGCCAGTCTCGCCCTTGGCACGGCCCAGGGCGCGTTTGACCGGGCACTGGATTATGTCAGGCAGCGCGAACAGTTTGGAAAAAAGCTGGCCGCGTTTCAGGTCACCCGCCATAAACTCGCAAGCATGGCGTCAAAAATAGAAGCCGCACGTTATCTGACCTATTATGCAGCCTGGGCTTTCGATAACAAAAAACGGGAGCCCCGGCACGCCGCCATGGCAAAAATGACCGCCGCGCGCACGGCCGTGGAAGTCGCGGACGAGGCGATCCAGTTGTTGGGAGGATACGGGTATATGACCGAATATGAAGTGGAACATTTCTACCGGGATGCCAAACAGGCGGAAATTTTCCAGGGCCCGCCACCGGTGCAAAAGGATATTATCGCAGATGGCGTCATCGGCAAACTAAAATAACGGGGTATATATCATGGAGATATTGCATTACACTGAAGCCCATCAAACATTCCGGCAACAGGTCAGGGAATTCCTCGCAAAAGAAGTGACGCCCCATGTAAACCAGTGGGAAAAAGCCCATATCACTCCCAAGGAAGCCTGGCGCAACATGGGCAGGAACGGATTTCTCTGCACCTGGGCCGGGCCGGAATATGGAGGCATAGGGGGCGATTTCCTGTATTCCGTGATCGTCACCGAGGAAATGGCCCGGACCAACCATACCGGGCTTGCGGCCATGCTCCACAGCGATATCATCGTCCCCTACATTAATTCCTTCGGAACGGATGCTCAGAAAAAAAAATACATCCCCGGCTGCGTTTCCGGCGACATCATTACCGCCGTGGCGATGACCGAGCCGGGTGCTGGCTCTGATCTGGCCGGTATGCAGGCCACCGCCGTGGCTGATGGTGATGACTTCATCCTCAACGGCACGAAAACCTTCATTTCCAACGGCATCAACGCGGATCTGGCGATTGTGGCGGCCAAAAATCCGTCGGAGCAAAACCCGTATCAGGCATTGTCCCTGTATCTGGTGGAAGACGGCACGCCCGGATTTGAACGCGGCCGGCATCTGGATAAGATGGGATTCCACAGCCAGGAC
>DAIEHU010000439.1 GCA_027353395.1 Desulfobacteraceae bacterium | reverse complement strand
TATTGACCGGTTCGCAGCAGTTCGGCCTGATGTCGAGCATCACCCAGTCTCTGGCCGGCCGAACTGCCTTTATTGAACTACTCCCGTTTTCCATCCATGAATTGACGGCTGCCCAAAGCTGTCCCCAAACCCTGAACGATGCAATTTTTAAAGGCGGCTATCCGCCGATATATGACCGCGGCCTTTCGCCGCGTCAGTGGTTTCCCGCCTATGTGACCGCCTATGTGGAGCGGGATGTCCGCCAGCTTGTCAACGTGCAGGATTTATCTGTCTTTCAACGTTTTGTGATGCTTTGCGCCGGACGGAGCGGCCAGTTGTTAAATCTGTCATCTCTTGCGGCGGATTGCGGCATCACGCACAATACCGCCAAGTCCTGGATTTCCGTGCTGGAAGCCAGCTACATTCTGTTCCCTTTGCGTTCCCATTTCGCCAATTTCAACAAGCGGATGGTCAAATCACCCAAAATTTATTTTTACGATACGGGTTTGCTTTGCTGGCTGCTGGGCATCCAGGAGCCGGATCAGCTTGCTGTCCACCCGCTGCGGGGGGCGATTTTTGAAACGTTTGTCATCGCGGAGCTGATGAAAACCCGTCTTAATCGGGGTGAACAGGCCAAATTGTATTTCTGGCGGGACAGCAATGGCTTTGAGGTGGATGCCATTGCAGATATGGGCGATGGGCTGATGCCCATTGAAATCAAGGCAGGGCAGACCATTAACCGGGATTTTTTTACCAGCCTGGAACGCTGGATGGCGCTTGCCGGAAACAAGGCGGTAAAACCATCCCTCATCTATGGCGGCGCCGAACGGCATGTGCGCGGGGATGTTCGTGTTTTCGGGTGGCCGGAGACAGATCAGGCGCTGGCGGGGGAGTGATCAGAATTTTCGGCTATAGCGATCGGTTTTGGTAAAGCAATAATACTGATCCAAACAATACC
>DAIEHU010000438.1 GCA_027353395.1 Desulfobacteraceae bacterium | reverse complement strand
CTGGCCATTGGCTGTTTGCACCTCTTGCAAAATAATGAAATATAAGGGTCCAAACAGTGATATATTAAAATCATCTTAAACGCAATATGGAATTATGATGGACCGGTATAATTTTGTAACTCAGACGAAACGGCTGGTGGTGAAAGTCGGCAGCAATGTCCTCACGGCGGCCCAAGGCCTGAACCTTCCGCTGATATACGCCCTGTCCAAACAAATCAGCCAGTTGATGGAAGACGGCAGGGAAGTGATGCTGGTCACTTCCGGAGCCATGGCGTCGGGCCAGAAAAAAATCGGACTCTCCCGGCGGCCGGATGAAATTCCCAAACGGCAGGCGGTTGCGGCCGTTGGCCAGGCAGGTCTGATTCGCGAATATGAGAAAGCCTTCGGCGTTTATGGCATCAAGGTAGCCCAGATCCTGCTCACCGGCGATGACCTGCGCAGCAGCCGGCAGCGCTATCTGAACGCCAGGAATACCCTCAACACCCTGTTGTCATGGAAAATCATTCCCATCATCAATGAAAACGACACGGTGGTGGTGGAAGAAATCAAGTTCGGCGACAATGACAATCTGTCCGCCATGATCGCCCTGCTCATGAATGCGGATATTTTGATCAATCTCACCGATATCAACGGCCTTTATACCGGCGACCCCAGGCGGGAAGCCAATGTCGAAATGATTGAACTTGTCGAAATAATTGATAAAAGCATTGAAAGAATCGCCGGGCACACGCCGGGCGCTTTGGGCACCGGCGGTATGCTGAGCAAAATTAAGGCGGCTATAAAAGTTACAAATGCCGGCATCCCCATGATCATCGCCAATGGCCTGACACCCGCGCGCCTCCTGAAGCATGTGAAGGAGATCCGCAAGATCAGCGACAAGCTCAAGGGCATCACATTGCTTGCGGGCGCCGAGGTGGACATCATGCCTGACGGCCATCTTGACTAGATCGG
>DAIEHU010000437.1 GCA_027353395.1 Desulfobacteraceae bacterium | reverse complement strand
AAAGATGATATCAAGACGGCGAGGATTGAGGCGACGAAGGCGTGCAGTTAGTACGTTGAGAAGCCGAAGACGAACCAGCGAAGATAGCGCTATGATTTGCGATTGGAATAAGGCGAAATGATGATTGGAATCGAATCCTTTTCCCCGGAAAAGAACGCATTCAAAGATGACGATCTTGTTTGCTATTGTTTCGGATATAAAAAGAAAGACATTGAAAAGGATTATATTGGCCACCACGGCCGATCAATGATCCTTGAAAGCATCACATTTGCAAAAAAAACCGGGAAATGCGATTGCGCGCAAAAAAACCCCAAAGGCCGGTGATGTTTGGGGGATGTCCGCCAGGTGGTGGAACAATATGAAAAAAATCATATATAATGCAAAGGGGAATCCATTCTATCACCCTGAATATGATTCAGATATGCATTTTTTGGGCAATGCATCACCAATTTCCTCAGCCACCTTTCGGGCGGCCCATACAGGGTCTTTCGCGTCCCTTATGGGCCTCCCAATCACCAGATAATCCGATCCGTCCGCAATGGCCCTGGCCGGCGTGACGATGCGCCGCTGGTCGTCATCCCCCGCCTGCCAGGCCGGGCGAATCCCCGGCGTAACAGCAATAAATTCCCTGCCGCAGGCGGCTTTGATCTGCTTTACTTCCTGACCGGAACACACCACCCCCGTGCACCCGGCAGCCTTGGCCATGGCCGCCCGTTTTTTGACCAGGGCCGATAGATTGCTTGAAAATTCCTCCGTGAACCCTGCCCCGGCGATATCTTCGGCGGAAACGCTCGTGAGCACCGTGACCCCCAGTATGCCGACACGGCCCCCGCCGCCCGCAACCGCAGCTTCCAGCATCCGGGCGGATTCCCCGCAATGGACGGTGGCAAACGTCACCCCCATCTCCGCAACCCGGTTCATGGCGCGTTGCACGGTTGCGGGAATATCATGAAACTTTAAATCCAGAAAAATCTCCGTGGGACCGGTTTCCTGAATCATGCGGACGATCGA
>DAIEHU010000436.1 GCA_027353395.1 Desulfobacteraceae bacterium | reverse complement strand
GGCCCGCGCTCGTGCACTGCCAGTGGGCGAACCACGAGGTCGGCACGACGCAACCGGTGGCAGCCGTGCTCGAACGCAGCCATCGCCACCGGACGGCGGTCCACGTCGACGCCGCGGCGGCCTTCGGCCAGATTGTATTCCAGATTGGAATACCGTCCGGATATGCCAAGGACATGATCAAGGGCCTGTCTGCCCAGGATGGACCTTCCAAGATTGGTGTGCACCACGATGCCGGTGGCGTTGATGACCGGGGTCAGGTTTAACCGCATGGCGGATTTGACTTTTGCTTTCACCTCGGAGAGAAGACATTTGTCGGACAGGGCTGTTTCGGTGATCGCATCGCGGCCTTCAAGAATTGCCTTCCGATATTCGTCCACCACCTGCCGGACGACGGCGGTGAGGACGGTTTTGGGCGTATCCGGAAGTGTCGCGTCCGCTCTTGCGATTTCCAGCAAATGGTCCACGCCGGGGAGTCTTCGCAGCAGCGTCTGCTGAATCGCATCAATGCCTGGTTGATTGCCTGTTTTTTCCCCTGAACCGGTCATGGGCGTTTCTGGTTTTATAAGTGTTTGAAATAACGTAACGCGCCGGGTGAATTATTTACATGTTTACCGCCTGCGCATGGCCTTCATATCATTTTCACGAAATGGTTTTCAACCCTTTGTTTAAGAAATTGAGGGATTAAACCGCCGCGCCCCGCTTTCCGGCGGCGAAGATGACTGCAACCATGTGCGCTTTCACATAAAAACGCTTTATGATCATCCGGTATTAGGGTATATGCATAAGTGATACCAGAATGAAGACAGGGAGGATGCCCAAAAAATGAAAACCCCTAGGGATTATATCATATTTCCTTTGGATGTGCCCACTGTGAAAGACGCTCTCCATTATGTGAAACGGCTTTCAGGGGAGGTGGGGATGTTTAAAGTGGGACTGGAGCTGTTTGTGGAGGCTGGACCTTCGATCGTCCGCATGATTCAGGAAGCCGGTCCCACGGAGATTTTTCTGGATTTAAAATTTCATGATATTCCCGCAAC
>DAIEHU010000435.1 GCA_027353395.1 Desulfobacteraceae bacterium | reverse complement strand
CCAAGCGGTGGGCCTGCTGCACCTGCAAGGGAACCTCGCTGTAATAATTGGGCAGGAATATGACATCCGGATGGGCGCTCTTGATCTTGGTGAGCTGGGCGGAAAAATCCTTGTCATTTGTGGTGTAAGTCTCGAATGCGACGACTTTGCCGCCCAGTTTTTCAAATCTTTCCTTAAATACCTCGGCAATCCCCTTGTTGTAGTCGGAAGCCACATCATAGAGCGCTGCCGCCGTGACGGCCTTCATCTCCTCCCGGGCGAACTTGGCCAGTACCTTTCCCTGGAAGGGATCGATAAACGCGGCCCGGAAAATATACTTTTTGGGCTGATTGGTGATGGTGTCCAGCGTGGCTTTCGGATTGGTGGACCAGGGGGTGATCAGGATGGTGCCCGAGCTTTCCGCGACTTCGGCCGCCGGAATGGCGTAGCGGCTGGCGTTGGGGCCGATGATGGCGATCACCTCATCCTGGGTGATGAGTTTCTGGGCCGCGGCAGCCGACTGGTCGGCCTTGCCGGCATTGTCTTCCACGATCAGCAGCAGCTTCGCCTTCTTGCCGCCAACCTGCAACCCGCCGGCGTCATTGATTTCCTTAACCGCCATTTCGGCTGCGTTCTTACAGGACGCGCCCACCGCTGGCATGTCGCCGGTGAGTTCGGCGATGAGGCCGACATTGATGGCCGCCTCCTCGGCCCACCCCACCGTACAAAACGAAATCAGGACCAAAGGCATCAATACGGACAGTATCTTTTTCATAAGTTCTCCATGATCATTCAAGCCTCAAATTATAACACGGACAAGCGGCGGTTTATTGCCAAAATATAAATGGATAAAAAAGAATACAAACCTGATTTTTTCTCATCAATGTATTTCATTCATTATTTTCGATGTCAACTTTATATTCAGCAGGTTATGGATGCCGGATCAAGTCCGGCATGCCGTTTTGATGATTATTTTCGAAACCATCTTATTCCAATTCGCATTCAAGCGGCATCCGCGTTGGCTGCGTCGTCGGCTCCTCGACTTACATACAGTAAGCCTGCGTCACCTCCTTCTTGCCGCCTTGATGTCAT
>DAIEHU010000434.1 GCA_027353395.1 Desulfobacteraceae bacterium | reverse complement strand
CCAAGCGGTGGGCCTGCTGCACCTGCAAGGGAACCTCGCTGTAATAATTGGGCAGGAATATGACATCCGGATGGGCGTTCTTGATCTTGGTGAGCTGGGCGGAAAAATCCTTGTCATTTGTGGTGTATGTCTCGAATGCGACGACTTTGCCGCCCCGTTTTTCAAAGCTTTCCTTAAAGACCTCGGCAATCCCCTTGTTGTAGTCGGAAGCCACATCATAGAGGGCTGCCGCAGTGGCGGCCTTCATGTCTTCCCGAGCGAACTTGGCCAGCACCTTTCCCTGGAAGGGATCGATGAACGCAGCCCGGAAAATATACTTTTTGGGCTGATTGGTGATGGTGTCCAGCGTGGCTTTTGGATTGGTGGACCAGGGGGTGATCAGAATGGTGCCCGAGCTTTCCGCGACTTCCGCCGCCGGAATGGCATAGCGGCTGGCGTTGGGGCCGATGATGGCGATCACCTCATCCTGGGTGATGAGTTTCTGGGCTGCGGCAGCGGACTGGTCTGCCTTGCCGGCATTGTCCTCCACGATCAGCAGCAGCTTCGCCTTCTTGCCGCCAACCTGTATCCCGCCGGCGTCATTGATTTCCTTAACCGCCATTTCGGCTGCGTTCTTACAGGACGCGCCCACCGCCGGCATGTCGCCGGTGAGCTCGGCGATGAGGCCGACGCTGATGGTCGCCTCCCTGGCCCACCCAACGGTACAAAATGAAATCAGGATCAAAGGCATCAATACGGATAGTATTTTTTTCATAAGTTCTCCATGATCATTCAAGTCTCGAATTATAACGCAGACAAGCGGCGGCTTATTGCCAAAATATAAACGGATAAAAAAGAATACAAACCTGATTTTTTCGCATCAATGTATTTCATTCATTATTTTTGATGTCAACTTTATATTCAGCAGGTTATGGATGCCGGATCAAGTCCGGCAGGACGTTTTGATGATTATTTTCGAAACCATCTTATTCCAATTCGCATTCAAGCGGCATCTACGTCGGCTGCGTCGTCGGCTCCTCAACTTACAGACAGTAAGTCTGTGTCACCTCCTTCTTGCCGCCTTGATGTCATC
>DAIEHU010000433.1 GCA_027353395.1 Desulfobacteraceae bacterium | reverse complement strand
TCTCAGGGAGCTCCGAAAAATTAACATACCTGAATAGCGGCCAAAAAATTATTCCCGCGGAGACGCAAAGGCGCGGAGGATAATGCCGCCAAAGGATACTCTCCATTGCGTCCCAGCGTCTCCGCGGGAGAAATAGAAAAAAAGAATGCTCCCCGTAAACAGGTATTTTTGTCCTTCGGAAATCCCTAAGGTTTTTGGAGTCAATAAATCAGGAAAAACCTGATATGCAAATGGCTTCTTTTCAGTTAATGGTTACGAGGCGGATCGATTATCAATTAGTCTCGCTGATTCCGGCGTTGTGCACCTTATATAATATTATCATTTGGTTAAAGCAGGAGGCCATTAATGGATTTTTCAGAAACAAGAATGGATGTGTTGAAAACAAAAGACGGTTTGAATCTGGATATTCACATTTGGGAGCCCGAAACGCCCAACGCCGTTCTGATGGCCATCCATGGCGGGTTGGCTCATGCCGGCGATTATGTGACGCCCGCGCTGTATTTTAAGGAAAAAGGCATCGCGACGGTGGCCTATGACTTGCGCGGGCACAAGCAGGAAAAAACGTATATCGATAATTTCGATCTGTACCTGGAAGATACCAGTGACTTTCTCGGGTGGACAAAGAAAGCCTACCCGAATATACCCATTTTTGTGATGGGGCATTCCATGGGCGGGCTGATCGCCACGCATTTCGGCATCAGATACGCGGCGGCCGATTCCCGTATCAAAGGGTATATTCTTTCTTCCCCGTATTATGAAAACGCCATAAAAGTCCCGCCCGTCATGATTCCTCTGATCAAGGTATTCGGCAAAATCATCCCCAAAGCCGTCATCCCCGGACCGGATCTCACGGAATTGCTGACCCATGATGAAGCCATCACCAATCGCCACCGCAGGGACGAGGAATCCGGAATCCGGTCCAAAAAAGCCACCATGCGGTTTGGCGCTGAACTGCTCAAGGCGCAGAAATGGGTCAAGGAAAGTTTCTCAGGCTGGCGGCATCCCACTTTTGCCGTCATTGCCGGGGCGGATCAGGTGGCCGATTACACGGAAGCCGAGCGGCAGTTCAAAGGCATGGACCCGAAA
>DAIEHU010000432.1 GCA_027353395.1 Desulfobacteraceae bacterium | reverse complement strand
CCGGGGCAGCACTTGCCCCACAAGGGTCGTCGGCCATGTTTCCAGGGCTTCGGACAAAAGCGTATGATTTGTATAGGCGAAGGTCCGGGTGGTGATGTCCCATGCCCCTTCCCATGTCATGAGGTGTTCATCCACCAGCAAGCGCATGAATTCCGCCACAGCCATGGCCGGGTGTGTGTCATTAAGCTGGACCACAAACTTGTCCGGAAGGGCGGCAAGGTCCGATGCCCGCTGGAAATAAATCCGCAGCATATCCTGGAGCGAGCAAGAGACGAAAAAATACTGCTGTTCAAGCCGGAGACGCCGCCCGGCTTCCGGCTCATCGTTGGGATAAAGAACCTTGGTAATATTTTCCGAAATGATTTTCTGGTCAACTGCCTTGTAATAATTGCCCACATTAAATGACTGAAAATCAAAGGATTCGCAGGCCTCGGCGCGCCATAACCGTAAAATATTGGCATTTTCAACGCCATAGCCCAGAACCGGCGTATCATAAGGAGTCCCCAGCACCACATGCTCCGGAATCCAGGAAGACCGGTACCGGCCTTTTTCATCAAAACGCACTTCCGTGCGTCCCCCGAATTTTATCTCATACCGGCGCTCCGGGTGGGGAATTTCCCACGGATTGCCCAGACGCAGCCACTTATCGGTCAATTCCACCTGCCATCCATCCTTGATGCCCTGATCGAAAATGCCGAATTCATAGCGGATGCCATAGCCGATGGCAGGGATCTGCATTGTCGCCATGGAATCCATGTAGCAGGCGGCCAGCCGCCCCAGACCGCCGTTGCCCAGTCCCGGCTCTTCTTCCTGTTCCAGTATATCCGCCAAAGAAAGGCCCAGATTTTCCACCGCCTGGGCCACTTCATCATAAATTCCCAGATTGATCATATTGTTTCCCAACTGCGGCCCCATGAGATATTCGGCGGACAGATAAATCACGGTGCGACTTTCCTGCACAAAATAGGTGTGGGCGCTGTGAATCCAGCGGTGCAGCACCCGGTCGCGGATCACATAAGCCAGCGCGAGATAATAATCCGTGATGGTCGCCACCTCGGGAAACTTCGCCTGCATGGAAAACAGTTTTT
>DAIEHU010000431.1 GCA_027353395.1 Desulfobacteraceae bacterium | reverse complement strand
TATAGTAAACGCATTAATTGATGCAGCATAAAGACGCTAATTGCTCATTCGGTTTTGCATGGTCCTTAAGATATTTTATAATCGCTTTTTCAAGCTTTTGAATGCTCTCAAAATAAATATTGTGAGTTACATGATATCTCAGATTCTTCCAAACTCTTTCAATCGGGTTCAATTCCGGCGAGTACGGCGGAAGAAATACAAGTTCAATTTTCGCTTTATGCTTTTTTATAAAATCCAAAACCTTGTGACTCTTGTGTGAACTGGCGTTATCAAGAATCAGCACGATTTTCTTTTCTGTTTTCATCGCCTGGATTAGCCAATCAAGGTAATATATGAAAGTGTCCGAATTGAAACCATCGAATGTTAAAGAAAGCAAGCCGCCGGTTCTGGGATTAACCGCACCACAAACACCGATCTTTTCGAAGGTAGCGGGACATTTCACTTCGCTTTTAATGCCGCGAGGATACCACCCTCTTGTGATGGTGCTTTCTCGCCGGAAAAAGGCCTCGTCATAAAATAAAAGCTCAAAGCTTTCATTGGGCAGAAGGTCATTTAGAATTTTTTTTAAAGGTCTCCTGTTTTTCCGGGTCTCCTCTATCAGGCATTTTCCGGGGTCGCTGTAGCGAAAACCCCAATTGCTTAAATAAATTCTGGCATTGTCTCACCTTTATTTCAACATTGTAGCCCTTTTTGATATGGTGCGACAAAAGTTTTCCGTCCCAACGCGCTTGGTCATAACCAAAATCTTTGGGCGGTTTTTCAATGTCTTTTTTTAACTTTGCTTGATCTGCCTTTGAAAGAAGGGATCTTCGGCCACGACCTGGCTTATCCCTGAGGCCTTCAAACCCAAATTTATTTAGCCGTCCCACCCATCGCTGAATCGTCGTTGCATTAATCCCAAACAGATCAACTATATTGCTTACCGACTGCTTATTGCATAGCAGCAATATGATATCCAACCGACGCACAAAACGCGCATCTTCATTAACAGAAAAATGACTTTGAATTTCAGCTTTGATCCTTTCAGCATTTTCTATTTTTAATAATTTTGGCATGGTTCACCTCCTTGAGATGAACATGCCACAAATTAACTATAGCTGCAATAAATATTACGCTTACTATAT
>DAIEHU010000430.1 GCA_027353395.1 Desulfobacteraceae bacterium | reverse complement strand
TTATTCCAATTTGCGTTCAAGATGAGCCTAATATCCATGGCCAGCCGGTTAAAGATTGCAGCCCTTCAGGCATTAGCTCTAATCTTTTTAGACCACGAGCAGCTTGGGCGACAGCTGCACCAAGGGAATCGAATACGCGATTGGCGAACTCCTTTTCACGTATCTCTTCCCACAAACGTTCCGCAGGGTTTAGCTCTGGAGAATATGGTGGCAGCCTCACCAGCACCATGTTTTCAGGAACTCGCAGATCATGAGATCTATGAGATGATGCGCCGTCCAGAACCATTACAATATAGTCATTAACATGGCGTCGCGAGGCATGATTTAAAAAGGCGTTCATATTCAATGTGTCCATTTTTAAAGTCAGCATCCAGTCAAGCGCGCCATCCTGAGGGGAGACGGCCGCATATGCATATGCGTATTCCCGGACAAGCGCTACAGGCACTATGGGACGTAAAGGGGCTGGCGCCCAACATCGTCGCGGGTCGCTCAATCGTCCGAAACGGGCCTCATCTTGAAACATCACTCGCAAAGGAAGATTCAGGACGTTCTGCTCGACAGATTGCGCCACTGTTTCATGGAATTTTTTTTAAAAATCTCTTGTGCTTGCGCATCTTTTTTCGGATGGCATGTGTCCGGTGTGACTTTTCGCCAGCCATGCCGGGCCAACATGCGGTAGACTGTAGAAGCAGCTACGCGACAACCAATTCGTTCTTCATAGGCGGCTTGAATCGGTGGAACGACAAGAACACCGCCGCGTTCAGCCTTTTCCATCCAGGGATTGAGGAATTCGTTCTCCTGTTCAAAGCTGAGATGTCCGCGCCGCCGTCCGCCCCAAGGGGCCTTTGGTTTGGGTTTGGCCGCAACTTGATCACGAATTTTCCTCTGCATCCTGACAACAGTTGCTTTGCCCACCCCAAGAACTTGAGCCGTATCGGCGTTGGAAGCACCACATATTTTGGGAATAAGAATACTCAGGCCCGCGCGCAGATCTCTAACCGTTTCAGCATTTTTAACACAAACCCGGGCAGCTTCAACAGTCTGTTCTGTAAACTTTGCGATTCTGGCCATTGGCTGTTTGCACCTCTTGCAAAATAATGAAATATAAGGGTCCAAACAGTGATATATTAAAATCATCTT
>DAIEHU010000042.1 GCA_027353395.1 Desulfobacteraceae bacterium | reverse complement strand
CGCCGTGTTTATCAGCGTGCAGGACGCAGAGAAAGCGGCGGTGCTGGAAGCGGCCCGGCAGTTCAGCGCGATGGGATTTAAAATTATTGCGACCCGGGGCACGTCGGATTTTTTTCACGCCTCTGGCATCAGCAGTCAGACGGTCAATAAAGTTTCTGCAGGCCGCCCCCATGTGGTGGACGCCATTATGAACCGGGAGATTCAGCTTGTGATCAATACCGGATCCGGGGACCGGACCCGGCAGGACGGCTACCTGATCCGGCGGGCCTCAATAAAATACAATGTGCCTTACGCTACCACTATTGCCGGCGCAAAAGCCATGTGCACGGGCATTTCCGCGCTCAGGAAAAAAGCATTATCCGTTCGACCCATTCAGGAGTATCACCAATAACAATAAAGAGACTGTTTTTATTATGAAAACATATCAAGGTGCGGACTGCCGGCCCAGGGAAGCCTGCGGCGTATTCGGCATTTACCACCATCCGGAAGCCGCCCGGCTGACTTATTTCGGTCTTTACGCCCTTCAGCACCGGGGTCAGGAAAGTGCTGGGATTGCGGTTGTAAGAGACGGATGCATCGCATATCACAAAGGCATGGGCCTGGTGCCGGATGTGTTTAATGACGAAAAACTGGATTTTTTGAAGTGTGAATGCAGCGCTATCGGGCATGTGCGCTATTCCACCACCGGCGGGTCAACGCTGGTCAACGCCCAGCCCTTTGTGATCACGCACAGCGGAAAATCCTACGCGGTCGCGCATAACGGGAACCTGGTCAACGCCCATATCCTGAAACAGCGGTTGGAAGCCGAAGGGTCCATCTTTCAAACCACCACGGACAGCGAAATTTTTCTGCATTTGTTTGTCAAAAACCTGAAGCTTGGCTTTGAAGAGGCGCTGGCCCAAGCCGTGACTCAGATGGAGGGCGCGTATTCCATTGTGATGCTGACCAGCCGGGGCGAGGTTATCGGCATCAAGGATCCTCATGGATTCAGACCGCTTTGTCTGGGCCGAATGCACAATGACCGGTATGTGCTGGCATCCGAATCCTGCGCTCTCGATCTGGTGGAGGCGGAGTTCGTCCGGGAGCTGGAGCCTGGAGAAATCGTGATCATCAGCCATGACGGCATCAGAAGCATCCATCCCCACGCCCATGTGGCCCGGCGCTGCTGCATTTTTGAATATATCTATTTCGCCCGGCCTGACAGCACCATTTCCGGAAAAAATGTGTATCAGACCCGAAAAGCCCATGGCAGAAGGCTGGCCATGGAAGCGCCCGTGCCCGCTGACTTGGTGATGCCCTTTCCGGATTCCGGCAACTATGCGGCCCTGGGTTATGCGGAAGCATCGGGCATCCCGTTTGATCTGGCCATGATCCGCAACCATTATGTGGGCCGCACCTTTATTCAGCCGACCCAGAGTATGCGGGATTTCAGTGTCCGCATGAAACTGAACCCTGTTAAAGAGCTCCTCAAGGGAAAAGACATTATTATCATTGAAGATTCCATCATCCGGGGAACCACCGCCAAAACCAGGGTGCGGGCGCTGCGGGAGCTTGGGGTTAAAAAAGTCCACATGCGCATCAGTTGTCCGCCCCACCGGTTCCCCTGCCATTACGGCATTGATTTTTCAACCCGGGGCGAATTGATCGCCGCGCGGAAAACGACGGAAGAATTGCGGCAGCACCTGGGGCTGGATTCCCTTCATTATCTGTCCATCACTGGGCTGCTCGATTCAACCGGGGTGGAATCCCCGGAAAATAATTTTTGTAAAGCTTGCTTTGATGGATGTTATCCTGTAAAATTCGACGATATTGTTTCCAGGGAATGTTTGGAATAGCCTGATTCACTATTTCTACTTTTTTCTGAGTATGGGGGCATCCATGATTGAGTCGAAGTATCTGAAAGACAATGTCCAGAACATTCAAAGGCTTATGGGGATTCCGGGGCTGAAGGAATTTGAAACGCGGAATCTGGCCAAACTGCTGCGGCTCAGCAAAATCAGGGAATACGAAAATGGGGAAATCATCATCCGGGAAGGCGACAACGATCCCTGGCTGTATTTTCTCCTGTCAGGCCGTTTGATTATCAAAAAAAACAATATTGAAATCGGACGCATTGATCAGGTCGGCGAAATTTTTGGAGAAATGCGGGTGATTGACAGCCTTTCCCGTTCGGCGTCGGTGTTTGCCGATGGAAAAGTGTTGTGCCTGGGCGTGGATACCTCTGCACAAGGCCGGCTCACTTCCGTCAATATTCAGGAAAGGGATGAACGCCTGGATTTTCTGCTCCTGCTGTACCGGATTTTTTCGGAATACATGTCCATTCGCCTTCGGGCTGTCAATGATGAACTGATCAAGGCAAAAATCGAAGCCCAGGTGCTTCTGGACAACAGGAATGGGAATGGACAGCAATAACTGTACTGAACCTGTCCGGCTGTTGAGTGCTTTTTTTTATGACTGAAACCGTCGCTTTCTCAAAACACTCCGCGAATGTTTTTTTTCATATCCTGACCCAGTGCAATCTGACGTGCCGACACTGCTATATCAATCCCACCCAGCACGGAAACGCCATGCTGCCCATCGAGACTATCACTGCGTGGCTGGAATTCTTTGTCCAAAAAACGAATCATGCGAATCTGATCCTTCTCGGCGGCGAGCCGACCCTCCACCCCCAGCTTCCCGAAGCCGCGAAAGCCGCGCGGCGTATGGGATACAAATCCATCACCATCGATACCAACGGCTATCTGTTTCACGATGTTTTGAATAAAATCCCCCCGGAAGATCTGGATTTTATGAGCTTCAGCCTGGATGGCGCAACCCCCCAGACCAATGACCGCATCCGGGGGGAGGGGTGTTTTGCCCGCTGCACGGCGGGCATTAGGCGAGCGGTGGAGCGCGGGTTTCACACCAGCCTGATTTTTACGGTGAGCAAAAAAAACATCCACGAACTTCACCGGATGCCCGAGCTGTTAAACCGGTTGGGGGTCGAGCGGTTTTTTATTCAGGTGATCGGCATTCGCGGCAAATCCGCCGGCCCGGTCAATGACGTGACGAAGGATGAAAAAAACGGTCTTCAGGTGGACCGGGACACCTGGCTTTCCCTGATCCCGGCGGTGGCCCGGGAGGCCGCGGACCTGGGCATCACCGTGACCTATCCAAAAGTTTTTTTAGGAGATGATGAGCGCTTTGAATGCGCCGGGCTGGTGGCGGACAATTATTTTATTTTTCCCAATGGCCGGGTCTATCGGTGTCCCCTGTGCGAGGATTACCCGCTTCACAGCTCTGAAATGAATGGCAACCGCCTCTCTCCCACCGGAAAAATCAATGAACAGGATCTGTTCGGCCTCACCATCCCGGAAGGGTGCGTGATGAACAAGCTCATTCAATCCGGCAACCAGGCATACCGGCCGAACGGCGCGCCGGCGTATCGGATCGCCTGCTGCCTGTTAAAGGAAGAGGTAAAGGCCCGGCAATAGGAAATCGGAATGATCGTTTCCAAAAAAAAGCCCCGAAGGTTTTCACCCTCGGGGCTTTTGTATATATAAACCCGCAAAAAAGCGGGATCGAAAGCTGGCTCCCCAGCGCGGACTCGAACCACGGACACGGTGGTTAACAGCCACCTGCTCTGCCGACTGAGCTACTGGGGAATAGCGCAACGCAAAAAAATTAAGAATCCTTTAATTAAAGGCAAAACCGGTTCTTGTCAAGAAAAAAAGTATGTAAACCAATGCTTATTTCAGGTCGATCTTGAGCGCCAGTTCCATGAGCTGTTCCCGGCTGACCGCTGACGGCGCATCGGTCAATAAACATGCGCCTTTCTGGGTTTTCGGGAAGGGAATGACCTCCCGGATGGAGTCGCTGCCGCACAGGATGGCCATCAGCCGGTCGAGCCCGAAGGCCAGGCCGCCATGGGGGGGCGCTCCGGAATCCAGGGCTGCGATCAAAAATCCAAATTTCCCTTCATATTCCTCTGGTTTCATGCCCAGCATCTTGAGTATCCGGATCTGGAGGTCTTTTTGATGGATACGGATGCTGCCGCCGCCGATTTCAGAGCCGTTCAGCACCATGTCATAGGCCCTGGAATTGACGGACAAAGGTTCGGTTTCCAGCCGGTCCCAGTCGGCTTCCAGGGGTGACGTAAATGGGTGATGCGTGGCCTGGTAGCGCTTTTCCGTTTCATCATATTCAAACATGGGAAAATGGGTGACCCAGACAAACCGGAATTCATTGGGATCGATGAGCCCCAGTTTTGCCCCCAGATGGTTCCGGAGATTGCCCAGGGCGTCATTGGTGATTTTCGCCTGGTCCGCCACAAAAAACACCAGATCCCCCGGCTGCATGTCCAGACGCTCGGCCATGCGCTGTTTTTCGTCTTCCGAAAAGAATTTGGTGATGGGCGACTGCCACTCGTTTTCCCGGACCTTGATCCAGGCAAGCCCCTTGGCCCGGTAGACCGCGGCAAAAGCCGTCAGGTCATCGATTTCCTTACGCGTAAAATACTCACAGCCCTTGGCGTTGATGGCCTTGACCATGCCCCCTTTTTTGACAGCGTCGGCGAACACTTTAAAGCCTGAATCTTTAATGATATCGGAGATATCATTCAGCTCCAGCCCGAACCGCAGATCCGGCCGGTCCAGCCCGAACCGGCCCATGGCCTCCGCATAGGTCATGCGGTCAAAGGGAATATTTAAGGTGATGTCTTTAACTTCCTTGAAAACCGCCGACACCAAGCCTTCGGCGACGGCCATGACGTCTTCCTCGCCCACAAAGGACATTTCCATATCCACCTGGGTGAATTCCGGCTGCCGGTCGGCCCGGAGATCCTCATCCCGGAAACAGCGCACGATCTGGTAATACCGGTCAAAGCCGGATACCATCAACAATTGCTTAAAAAGCTGGGGGGACTGGGGCAGGGCGTAGAACATGCCCTGGTTGATGCGGCTGGGAACGAGATAATCCCGGGCTCCTTCAGGCGTGCTTTTGGTCAGCACCGGGGTTTCAATGTCCAGAAACCCGTTTTTGTTCAGAAAATTGCGGATGGCGGTGGTTGCCCGGTGGCGAGTGATGATGTTTTTCTGGATTTTGGGCCGCCGCAGATCCAGATGGCGATGCTGAAGGCGGATGCTTTCCGACACGTCGATATTGTCCTCGATCATGAACGGCGGGGTCTGGGCTTTGTTGAGTATTTTGAGGTCATTCACCATGATTTCGACTTCGCCGGTGGAAAGGTCCGGATTGGCCATACCCTCGGGCCGGGCTTCCACTTGGCCCTTGACTGCGATGACAAATTCACCCCGCAGCACATGGGCTTTTTCATGGACGACCGGATTGCTGTCCGGGTTGAACACCACCTGGGTGATGCCGTTTTTATCCCGCAGATCAATGAAAATCACCCCGCCATGATCCCGGCGGCGCTGCACCCACCCCATCAACACAACTTCATTACCGATATTTTTTGCGCCGAGTTCTCCGCAATGGTGTGTGCGGCGCATGTCTCCCAATGGTTCCGTCACGCTATATTCTCCTTATTGATAATCTTTCAGATATTGTTTGATATGATTCACCATCCCGTCGATGGGAACAGGCACCTGTTCCTTGGTGTTCATGTTTCGTAACACCAGCACCCCCGCCTCCAGCTCCTGGCTGCCTGCGATGAGAACATGTTCAGCACCCACCCGGTCCGCCCGCTTCATGAGCGCTTTCAGGCTTTTCCCGGAAAAATCGGTTTCCGTTTTGATGCCGGCGAGTCCCAGGGCGCACGACCAGTCAAAGGCCTTTTCCTGGATTTCCTCGCCCATGGCCGCGATAAAAATATCCGGTGAAAACGGTTTTTGGGGCATGGTCTGGCTGACAAGCTCCACCAAACGATCGAGTCCGATGGCGAATCCGATGGCCGGTTGTTCAGGGCCATCCAGGGCCTTGACCAGTCCGTCATACCGGCCGCCGCCGGCGATGGCGTTCTGGGCGCCCAATGCATCGGTTTGAATTTCAAACGCTGTGCGCGTATAATAATCCAGACCTCTGACCAGCCTGGGGTTCAGCACAAACGGAATCTGCTGACGAATGAGCGAGGACTGGACTTTTGAAAAATGCCGGGCGCAATCCTCGCATAAATAATCGGTCATGGACGGCGCGTCTTTCATCACTTCCCGGCAGGCTGGAACCTTGCAATCCAGCACCCGCAGCGGATTTTTATCTTTTCGCCGGAGACAATCCGCGCAGAGGCCTCCTGTGCCTGCGGCCAGCATGTCCGCCAGCGCCCGCTTAAATGCAGGCCGGCAGGCCGGACATCCAAGAGAATTGAGCTGCACCGATAAACCGGTGACGCCCAGCCGTTCGAGAAGGGTCCAGGCCAGCACAATGAGCTGGGCGTCGATATACGGGGCGTCAATGCCGAACACCTCGGCGCTGATTTGATAAAACTGGCGGTACCGCCCTTTCTGGGGCCGCTCCCGCCGGAACATGGGGCCGATGGTGTAGAGTTTCTGAACCGGGTCTCTGGCGTAGAGCTGCTGCTGTATATAAGCGCGCACCACGGATGCGGTGGCCTCGGGCCGCAGGGTGATCATTTCCCCCCTGCTGCCGGGGAAGGTGTACATTTCCTTTTCAACAATATCGGTATTTTCGCCGATGCTTCGCTGGAAAAGTTCCGCCTTTTCAACAATCGGCAGCCGGATTTCCCTGAACCCGAAAGATTGGAAAATCGCGATTGCCGTATCTTCAATGGCTTTCCAGACCGGGGTTTCATCCGGCAGGATATCTTTAAATCCTCTGATTAAGGGTATCATTTCAATTAATGCTTTCGCCCGTTTGCGCAACGCATATTTACTATTTGCAAAAAAGGTTAAGTTTCTTTAGACTGCAAGAAGATCAATAAGATAGAATTTTCATCCGTTCGTACAATCCGGTATTAATATGGAAAACAGATTATTAAGTCAATATTTATGTTGTTTGCAGCAGTCTCGCCCATACAGGGAAAAATACACATAAGGAAAAACCATCATGACACCCCGGATAACGATCAATACGCTTTTTGACATGAAACGCAAGGGGGATAAAATCGTCTCCCTGACCGCCTATGACTATCCATTTGCCAAAATCGCCGATGAATCCGGCGTGCACGTCATTCTGGTGGGAGACTCCCTGGGCATGGTCGTCCAGGGCGACACCCATACCCTGTCGGTCACCATGGATGAAATGATCTATCACACCCGGATCGTCGCGCGTGCAACGCAGCATGCGATGGTGGTCGCCGATATGCCGTTTATGTCATACCAGACATCGGTAGAGACGGCGCTCGCCAATGCGGGCCGGTTTTTAAAGGAAACGGGCGCCGCCGCCGTGAAGCTGGAGGGCGGGGCCGCGGTCAGCGCAACCATCAAGGCCATGACGGCTGCCGGCATTCCGGTTCAGGCCCACATCGGCCTCACGCCCCAGTCCGTCCATCAGATGGGCGGGTATCGGGTCCAGCGGGACGAGGCCCGGCTGTTATCGGATGCCCGGAGTGTGGAGGCCGCGGGCGCGTTTTCCGTGGTGCTGGAAGGCATTCCGGCGGATATCGCCCGTGAAATCACGGGTACGCTCACCATTCCCACTATCGGTATCGGCGCTGGCCCCCATTGCGACGGCCAGGTTCTTGTGATACATGATCTGCTGGGAATAACCGACCGTCATCTGCCGAAATTCGTCAAACAATATGCTTCGCTCAGACAGCAGGCGGCGATCGGCATTAAGGCATACGTTCAGGATGTCCAGAATAACGCATTTCCGACGGAAGCACATTCATATTAATGGTCCCGGCTGAATTAAATAAACTCCAGATAGCGTCTTACAGCGTCGAACTGCCGTTTGACCGGCTCAAGCTCGGCGTGGATAACGTCCGGTATGACGTATACATCAGCGCCGAGTTCCGGAAGGTCACCGAGCAGTATATATTTGAACTGATCATGAAATATGCGGAAGTGTCTGAATCCTTTATTCTGAATCCGGAGGTGAACTGGTTTAAGGAAACATCGGAATTTCAAAGACTGTGCACGGAAATTTTGACGGACGGCGTGAACAAAGCAAAGGCGCGGCAGGAGTTGCAGGTCGATTTTCTGGCCCAGACGGCCCTGGTGAAGTTCTTGACCGGGGAAATGCAGGCTCAGTATGACGAGGTCGTTCAACATTGTAAAAATGTCATCCGCCGGCAGGAGATTTCCCATCAGATGGAAGCCATGCTCAAACTGCGGGAAGAAGCAGCCTCTGTCATTCAACAAAAAAATCAGATTATTCGAAAAGTGGGGGCCGAGCTTTTCGAATATGTCATCGAGGTGCAGCAGGAAGTCAATAACCTGAGAGCCGCTAATTTCGGAGAATCGGCGACGCTTCCCAAGGAGTTATTTTCAAACCCGATTCTTCATGCCGCCTCCGGATCGGACGGATTTTTTCTGGTGGAAAATTACGTTCTGATAGGCCACCGGCTGGAAGACCCGGTCAATTACAATACGCTTGTCAATCTTTTAGCGAGTTTTTTAAGCCAACTGGACAGCAGTGAACCCGCTTTTGATGCCAGATCCCATGAATCCTTTAAAACCTATGGGGCATCTTGTGATACAAAGGTGGACGGGTGGATTAAACAGGTTGATAATATTGATAAATTATTTAATTATTTTCGAACTCAGGACGCCCTGAAGCAACTCAAGGCGCAGAATGCCGACTCCCAAAAAATCGAAACCGTCAAAGACACCCTGCTTCTCCAGAAAAAACTATTAAATCAGTTATTCTCTCTGATTTCAAAAGAGAACATGATGGCCGGGGTGGTTGCGGCCTATCTCATGCAACCCATGTTTCACAAGTATTGTCCGCCGCTCTCTCCCCAGGAATGCCTTCAGTATCTGGTGGTTTCCAAAGCCAGAAAAAACACTATCCGGAAATTAAAACGGTTTAAAAAATATTTCGGCAAATCCTTTCCCCTGACCCCATTGAAGCGGACTGTTTGGAGAATCTGGTGGACCTTCCGGCAATCCCGGAAAAAATATCTGGTGCGGTTTTTGCGGGATTTTTCAGCGTATCACCGGGATATGAACAATTATGCCCTGATCAAAGAGGCGTCGGATTGCATCAATATCACCACCGATGAAAAAATAATCGCGCTTTCCAGGGGCAATCATTCGCTGTATGAATTTATCCTGCCCCATGAAGATTTTTTTGATAAAAAGCCCATTACCCATCATGTGGTTCTCAAGGCGGATGTCAGGGGGTCAACCGCCATTGTCGATCAGATGAAATCCAAGAAACTGAACCCGGCGTCGAATTTCAGCCTCAATCTTTTCGATCCCATCGGGAAAATTCTGTCTCAATATGGCGCGGTGAAGGTGTTTATCGAAGGAGACGCCATTATTCTGACCATATTTGAATACCAGGATTCGCCGGGCCGATGCTACAGCGTGTCCCGGGCCTGCGGTCTGGCGCTCAATATCCTGATGATTGTAAAGGCATACAATGAACGGAACCGGAAAAGCCGGCTGCCGAGGCTGGATCTGGGAGTCGGCATCGGATATGCCGACTCAGCGCCCACTTTTTTTTACGATGAAGACAATCAGATCATGATATCTCCGGCGATCAACGCCGCGGACCGGCTGTCCCGTTGTGACAAAACCCTGCGCCAGCAGCTATACGGGAAAAAGCTGCCGTTTAATGTGTATGAAATGGAGCCCAAACTGGATCCGGAGACCGCTGTTCTGTTTAACGCCAAAGTGCTCCGGTATAATGTGAAAGGCATCGCGCTGGCCCCCGGCGGGTTCTGGAAACTCGCCAAAGAAATCCATCTCGACAAGCTCGAATGCCTGATTCCGGAGATTCAGCAGGAACCGTTGACCTTCTATACCGGCAAATTTCCGACGGTGGCCGGCAATTATCAGCGCCTGGTGATACGGGAGGCGCTGATTCCCGAAGTGGCGCTAAAAGATTTAAGCGTGATCCGGCTGACGGAAAACCCGTATTATGAAGTATGCACCCATCCGGCGGTTTATCAGTATGTCAAGGATCGGACATAGCCTTCCAAGCGGAGAATGAAGACCGGCGGCCCACTCTCCGGAAAGAGTTGAAAAAGGATCTGCAAGGGTGATCTGCCGCTATTCCGGAACCGCCTCAATGGAGCTGATATTGCGTAAGTCCAATGAGGATTGAGTCCCTTGACCGAAATCAACCCGCAACTGTTCCGTAAGCAGTTTTCCCTTGAAGTCCCCCATGTCCGCCGTTTTGATCCTGGCGGTCAATCCCTTCACTTTTCCTAAAAAACCGATTTCCTGGCTGATATAAAGGCCCTGAATATTGGCGGTCGGTATGGAAATATTCCCGCTGCTGTCCGTTTGGATTTCAATCATTGCACTCTCCACCCGGCAATGGCTTCCTCCGCCGATAAGACTATCCAGCACCGAGCCCAGGGATGCGCCGGAAACCCTGGCCTTTTTTTCAATGCTCCGCATTTTCGACTTGCTGTCCCATTCCTTGAACTTCCGGGAAAGACCGGACAAGGTGCTGTCCTGGCCGCCTTCATTCCGCCATTTTTTCAGGAAAACAGGCCGCATTTTCGCTGGCGCATGAGCCCACTCCTCCAGCCTGTTTTTATTCAGGCCCGCCAGAAACATCAGGTCTTCTTCTGCCAAATCCTGGACCGCTTCTTCGTATTTGGCGTTAAAATCCGAATGGTCCTGAGTCGTTGCGCCGCTGACGGGTTGCTGGCTGTTCGTGCCTGCATGGGAAATATTGTCGCCGATAATGGCCCGTCTCAATTCAACGGGGAATCTTCTCAACTGGTCCGCCAGCAGGCTGATGGCCAGATTATGGTCCTGGGGCAGCCGCTGAACCGCCGCAGAAACAAGCCGGAGAAACGTATCAAATTTCTGGGGATTCGCCCTCGCCCAGGTTGTGAACTGATTTCCCATGGGCTGGCTGGAGATGTTTTGCAGGACTTTCCCCTGAAATAATTGGACGTCCACATCAAATGCGTCAACCAGCAGGACGGCGAATTGCGTCAGAATACCATTTTCGTTCATGTTCAGGCCCTCCATTAATATACAAATGACCATAATGAATCCGGCTGTGCTTGGCAAGCGTTATTCCATTGAATTTCAATCGCATTGACGGCAATCCGCCTGTTTTTTCAGGCGCTGGCGTCATGCCCGGAAAGGGTCTTCGATGATCTGCACGAAATGATTGACGGAATCGACAAAATCGGCAAAACTATCAAACTGAAAACTGCCCGTAATTTTTCCAAAAGCTTCAGGAGGCGATATGTCAGGCATCATTCCAAAAATGTTAGGGCTTCACGACGACATCATCAAACGCGGCACCTTGTTTTATGTTCGTGTGCTGATTCCCATGGTCTTTTTTCTTCTGGCGATGTTTGCAATCGGTTTTTTGTTCAATATCGCCGGATACAAAGGGGCCAACCTGATATTTTCCCTGATCCTCACGCTGCTGATGGTGCTCCTCGCCGCCCGGCCTGAAGCCGTCATCAACATATTTCTTGCCGGGGCGATTTCCGGGGCAGTCCTCCCCGGCCATACCATGTCCGGGGAGGTTGAAAAATTCTTCCGGTGGTACACCGGCCTTGTGACCCAGGTCATGTTGTGGACGTCCATCATTTTTCTTTTTCTGGGAACCGTTTCCGCAAAAGGGCGTTTCAACGCATTGGTGGGCATCATCGCCACCGTCGTCCTGCTCCAGCTTATCCAGGCGGTCTGGAAGATCGGCCGAAGCTGGGGAAAGCCGTTCGTCTATCTCTGGGCGGTTGTTTATCTGGGGTATTTCGTCCTCCAGGGCACGGGCTACCTCCCCCAGGCGGAGTATTATGTGAACCGGTGGACGAGTGGGATCGAAATTATTTCCGGTGGTGAAGCCGCCAGGATTAAAAATCTGGAGGATATCCGGAATCAACAACGGGCGGAGATGGTCGACCGGGCCTATGAGAAAGCCGAAAAATGGCAGATCGCCAATCCGGGGCGGGATTTGCCGGAGGAATTAACTGTAGAAATTGAGGCCGCGAAAAAGGGTCTTTCACTTGAAGAATACAATGCTCAACGAAAAGCCGAGGCTGAAGCAAAAGCTAAGGTCGAAAAAGAAAAAATTGAGAAAAAAACATTGATCGAAACGGTCAATTTGGAAGGCTCTCAATTTCCTCGAGAATTTGGTCTCTTGCTGCCTGGGGAATATCAGATAAAATTTGAGCCAGAAGAGGCAGCTTTCAACTCCTATATTGTATGCATAAATAATGAAGAAACTGTAAGGCCCTGGAATGAAAAAATTAAAAATAATTCCATATCCATAAAGGTAGGAACGAAGGGGTTCGCGATCTGGTCCCCGATCCCTTCCATTGCGAGGATCTACGCGCAATGAAGGGACAAGAAAGGGCAGTGAGTCAAACGACTCCCGTCCTTTGAATTCCTGGGCCACCATACCGAATTAATCGACTTTTTCCCTTTTACTTTTCTTGGTGGGCAAGAAAAGTAACAAAAGAACCCAGCCCCGCGATGCGGCCCTGGCCCTCCGGAGAGGTTGCTTGAAGACCAATTGCCGGGAAAGAATCCCGGCATACACAAAAATGAAAAAGGGTTACAGCCAAATGGAAAACGCAATCATTACCAAAGGCAGATTAGAGTCATCCAGAAGAATCATCCTTGATGAAGATATTCCTGACATGGGCGATTCGTTTGAGATAATCATTTTAAGAAGAAATCCGGCCGCAAAAGACAGACCGGCAAGAAAGGCCGGAACGCTAAAGGGAATGATCCATATGAAAGATGATTTTGATGAACCGCTTGAAGATTTTAAGGAATATATGGAATGAAAATTATCATTGATACTCACGCATTGCTTTGGCTTTTCAGCAATGACGATAAATTGTCCGAAAAAGCAGGCAAACTCATTAAAAATCGTAGCAACGAAGTGTTTGTAAGCATCGCGAGCTTTTGGGAAATTTCCATCAAGCTGAGTTTATCAAAACTTGTTTTGGACGTTCCCTTTGCATTGCTTTTTGAAGAATCTGAAAAACTGGATATAAAAATTTTAGACATTCAAAAAGTTAAAGATCTCGGAATCCACAAAATAAAAAATTGGAAAGATGACTTGAAGAATTATTTGGAGAAATATGACTTTTAATTATTCCAATAACAAAACATACAACATATT
>DAIEHU010000429.1 GCA_027353395.1 Desulfobacteraceae bacterium | reverse complement strand
TGTTTAAAAGTATGTCATAAGGATTAATGAGATAAAAGCTTCCGCTCTCATGGGGCCGGATCGTTTTTTTAAGGGTATTGGCATGGCGTTTAAGCGGCATCAAATCAACAGGCGGGTCATTGACGACCTTAAAAATCGGTCCACCATCGGCATGTATTTTTATATGGCTGTCACCATCGGTGTGCTGTGCGTTGACGGATTTTATAAGCGACATGTGCTCTTTTCGACGGTTTTCCTGATACTCATGTTGCTTATCGCCGTCTTCCGGATATCCCATTATTATCTGTTTGATAAAATGGATAAAAAATACTCACGTCTGAACTATGGCGCTTTTTTTACGAGCGTTTACGCCACATCATTGACCTGGGGAATGGGATTCGCCTATTTCATGGTTCAGCCCGAAGAACTGTCCTCAAAGATTATTATGCTGGCAAGCACCGTGGGCCTGAATTCCGGGGGCGTCGTCGCCTTTATCCCATCATGGCGCACTTCCGCTTTATATACGGTCATCATGCTGATGCCCGCCGCCGTTATGATGTTTTACCTTGGTGTTTATGTGACACTCGGGTTTTTAATCATCCTGTTCATCATATATATGATGATGATCGCCTTCCGGGGAAACCGCGAATACTGGGACGCCCTGGAAAATGAACACCTTCTCAAGCTCAAGTCCGATGAAATTGAGAGAATCAGCCGGGTGGATGTGCTGACTGGTTTGTATAACCGGCGGTACTTTGATGAAATTTTCAATATAGAATGGAAGTCAGCCGGCCGAAATAACACCCTGCTGATCATTATCATCGCGGATATCGACTATTTCAAGCCGATCAACGACATTTACGGCCATCTTGCCGGAGATGCGTATCTGAAAAAAATTTCCGAATTATTTGCCGCCACATTCAAGCGCCAAACGGATTTCGTGGCCCGTTATGGCGGGGAAGAGTTTGTTTTCCTTCTGAATGATATTGACAAGGACGCCGCCATCGCCCTTGCCGAAGAAGTCCGTTATAAAACCGAAAACATGACGTTGTCGCATTACAATCATCGGATTCAAGCGACCATCAGCATGGGCATATCCGCCTGCATTCCTCAGACGGATGATCAAAAAGACCATCTTTTTGAAAAGGCGGACAAGGCTCTGTATCAGGCCAAAAACAGAGGCAGAAACCGGGTGGTTTTTTATGACGATGGTGATAAGGAATAATGAT
>DAIEHU010000428.1 GCA_027353395.1 Desulfobacteraceae bacterium | reverse complement strand
ATGTCCAACCGTTCGGCCCGCGCCCAGATGCGGACCCAAGGTATCGGGAATTTTACGGTGTCTTCTGACACAGCGCCGGGGCTGGGAAAATATCTCCGGGCCAACGGGGTCAATGTGTCGGATAACGACCTTGCAAACGCCACGGCCCAGCTTAATTTTGCGCCCAATTCAAACGGCACCCTCTCCCCTTCCCTGCTCATGACCAGCAAGGGAAAGAGACTGGCTGAATTTGACATGAGCGAAAAAGATTTTAGAAGCGTCCAGAAAGGTGATGCGCCGGGCGCTTCCGGAAACGGAAACATCTTCGGCGGGGTCCAATTGGAATCAGTGACGAATAAAACGGATTTTGGCGGGGTGCTGGAAGTGTCCGGGTATGATCGGGCCGGGAACATGCGGCGGCTGTTTGTGTCCAAATCCAGCGGCAAGGTTATTGAGGACGATATCTCCAAAGGCCCGGATTTTGGCCGAACCAACGTCATCAGCATGGTGGGGCAGAAATCATTGCCGGGCGAGGTCTTTTCTGATCCGGGTTACGCCATCGCATTTGCCAACCGCTTCGCCAGCCAGTGGGGGAAAGAATATAATGGTAGCATAAGGCTATCACATGGAACACAGATCGCGACTCAACTCGGCGGGAAATTGGGCATTAATGGATTAAATGGTCGAATAGGGATTGGTATAGACGGTAGTAGACGAGACGTTTCTGAATCATCAACCGCAGCTCAACGAGATGTGATTTATGGAATAACGAAAGATATTCTCTCTCGGGATAATTGGACACCTCAAGAAAAAGCTGATCATCTTGAAAAACTTAATGGTGCGCTTCTTCAGGGAGATTTTTTTAATCCGGATAATCTCCCAAGCAAGTCTGACATGATGAATGCTGGGGATTTGGATCGTAATCAGACACCAATATCCGGGGATTTTCAGACAAAGGAAGAAAGAGAAAACAACCAGGAAAGATTCAACAGGCTACCAGAGGAACAGCCCTTTTTTTTTCGACCCCTTAATCATCCAAAGGATGATACCTAATCATCACCGGGGAACATCCCATGCCAAGTATTGCCAACTAATGAATGAAAAATAGGATCATTACCTAATTTCTGACCAAGATCTTCATCGTCAAAACAGGACACGCCAGAGGTAATTGCAAAACCTCTGGATCATCCCGATTTTTTTTTGAATGCCGAGCAAAAAGCTGGATCAAAAAGCAATA
>DAIEHU010000427.1 GCA_027353395.1 Desulfobacteraceae bacterium | reverse complement strand
ATTTTGTGAACGATGGATTCCAGAAAATAGCGATGGCGGTTGCTGTAAATAAACCCAATCAAATCAATGAAAAGGCCGTCCATAAAGACGGCCTTTTGGTTCAAAGCATTGCTGGAATTGAGACGTTTTATCCGTTTTTCTTTTCAAACCGTTTCATAAAATCCACCAGAGCCTGAATGCCTTCCATCGGCATGGCGTTATAAATGGAGGCCCGGCATCCGCCCACCGACCGGTGGCCTTTGAGCCCGCCCATGCCGGCGGCGGCGGTTTCCTTGATGAACTGTTTTTCAAGGTCTTCAGACGGCAGCCGGAAGGTGACATTCATCAGGGACCGGCTGTCCTTGTCGGCGGTTGTCCGGTAAAATTGTGTGGAATCCATGAAATCATAGAGAAGCGCCGCTTTTTTCCGGTTGATGGATTCCATCGCGGAAAGTCCGCCGATGGTTTCTTCAAGCCATTTCATCACGAGCTGGATGGTGTAAATGCTGAAACAGGGCGGCGTGTTGTACATGGAATTGGATTCCGTGAAGGTTTTGTAATTCAGCATGGAAGGCAGACCCTCTGGAATCAGCTTCAGCATGTCATCCCGGATGATCACCATGCAAACGCCCGCCGGACCGATATTTTTCTGGGCTCCGGCATAGATCATACCGAATTTTTCCACATCCAGGGGCCGTGACATGATATCTGACGACATGTCCGCGATGATGGGAACGCCGTTGGTATCCGGAAATTCGGCCCACTGGGTGCCTTTGATGGTGTTGTTGGACGTGAGATGGACATACACCGCATTTTTGTCAAAGGGTATGTTTTTCGGGATGTAGGCAAAATTCCGGTCCTCGGATGTTGCCGCCACCCAATGGGTTTTTTTAAGTATTTTGGCTTCCTTGATGGCCTTGGTCGCCCATGTGCCGGTATTGACGTAATCCGCTGATTTGCCTTCCGGCAGAAAATTCATGGGAATCATGGCGAACTGAAGACTTGCTCCGCCTTGCAGAAACAGCACATGAAATTTATCGTCCAGGCCCAGCAGCCTTTTGGTCCGCGCCACCGCATCGTTGATGACGTCATCAAACCACGTTGACCGGTGGCTGACTTCCGTAATGGACATGCCGCTCCCATTGAAATTTAAAAAAGACGCCTGAATTTCTTCAAGCACCGGCACGGGCAGCACTGCCGGTCCCGCGTTAAAGTTAAAGATTCTGTTTTCAGACATTGATTGTTCC
>DAIEHU010000426.1 GCA_027353395.1 Desulfobacteraceae bacterium | reverse complement strand
CCAGTCAAGAATGGCCAAGCGCGGGGCGTCGGGCTGTTGAAGTTGACCCCATGCCTCAGCGCCATTTTCAGTTTCAACCACCTCATGACCCATTTTCTTCAACACCGCGGCCAGCAGGGAACGAAACGTGACCTCATCTTCGGCAATCAAAATACGCATGTAAAAAACCTTTCTGGGCTATGCACTTGACTCCCCCAATCAGAGGGAATGAATTTAATTTCGATATGATTTCAGATAGATAGAATTTTAAAATATAGCATATGTCATAAATTAAAAAATTCTATATTATCAATGGTTTAATATTTTTTTGAGGAGTCAAGTGCATAGCCAATTAAAAGAATTTATATTTAAAAAATGGATAAAAGCCAGAACAGCCGAATTTCACATGTCATACGTGTAACATGTGGCTTGCAAAATCTTGGCTCACTTGGCGGGCGGTATCCCGTGAATGGTTTTTAACCGTTGTATATACAACCTGCATAAAACAGCGACCGCATTGTCATAATCTATTTAATACTTTGATATTATTAAATTTATACTGCAAGCTATAAATTTTGGAAACTTTTTATGCTAACCGTGCAAACACTTTTATTATAGCCCGGTAAGGAGGTAAAATTGTGAGGGATGCGATAATAGCCGGAGTAATATCTGGTTTAATTTCTCCATTAATACTTGCATGGCTGAGTCATAAAATTATCTGGAAATCTCAAAGACGAAACGAAATCCGAATGAATGCATTTTCGGACGTCATCACTGCATTTGGCTTACTTGAAACAGACGCGATGGATATAGAATTACAAACAAACAAAAAAGAATATAGAGGCTTCAGCAGAGTCACTGAGTTTCGACCTGAAACTATCATTGCTATGGGCAAAGCTTCAGGCATGGTGAAAGCCTTCTATTCAAATGATGCATTTCTGAAAGTTGATAAAACTTTCAAGACAAAAATTTCACTCGAAAATATTCCAAATATGGAATTTTATGAATGCCGTACAGAAGCGGTTATAGCAATGGCAAAGGAATTAGGCATCAACAACATCGGAAGCTTTAAATCTATAACGTCAGCTTTAAAGCGGAGCCTCCATTGACATCTCATCATGCCCACAATCAAATAACCAACCCCCAGGCCACCATCCTTGAGATCGTCCGCATGTCCACCGAGGACGGTCCCGGCATCCGGACCACCGTGTTTTTTAAAGGTTGTCCCCTGCAGTGCGCGTGGTGCCATAACCCGGAAA
>DAIEHU010000425.1 GCA_027353395.1 Desulfobacteraceae bacterium | reverse complement strand
GACCGCAGTGTCTTGGAGCTCCATCGGCTCCTGGGTGTCCACCAGCCACCAGTCGAAGGCCGATGTCCAGAGCACCAGGGACTGGAAGTCACTCCAGGTGGATGCGGTCAGCGTCGCCGCTCCCACGCCCCTGCATTTTGAAATCGGCAAAGCGTTCTTGGCCCAGGGCGTTGATGTGTTGATGGAAAAGCCCATTACCACCACCCTTGAAGAGGCCGACGCCCTGATTGATATCGCGGAAAAGACGGGACGGATTCTTCAGGTCGGGCATCTGGAGCGGTTTAATCCCGCCGTCAGAGCCGTTAAGTCGCTGATCACCCATCCGGTCTTCATTGAGTCCAGCCGGATGAGCCTGTATAAGGAACGGGGCACGGATGTCAGCGTCGTGCTGGACCTTATGATCCATGATATTGATATCATATCCCATTTTGTGCATTCCGGCATTAAATACTGCCATGCCATGGGCGCATCGGTGGTGTCCGACACGGTGGATATCGCCAATGCCCATATCGAGTTTGACAATGGCGCGGTCGCCAAAGTGACCGCCAGCCGGATCGCGAACAAAAATGAGCGGAAAATCCGGCTTTTTCAGAAGGAAGGCTATATTTCGTTGGATTTTGCCAACCGGTCCATTGTTCATGTGCGGCCTGGGGGGGGGGAAGATAATTGCCCCATTCCGGGGATGCATATGGAAGAGCGGCGATTCATGGAGGGAGATGCGCTGGCCGATGAAATCAATTCCTTTGTCCGGGCCGTGATCACCCGTGAAATCCCGGAGGTGACCGGGCCCATGGGGCGGGATGCGCTTAAAATCGCCTTGAATATCGGCCAGCAGATCCGCGAGTCCCGCAATCGTATTCAGGAATAGGGAAATCATCAGAATGCCGTCAGATCAGAAGCGTGTGATGATTATTGCCGGCGAGGCTTCCGGAGATTCTCACGGAGCGCAAATGGTTTCTGCCATGAAACAAAAAGACGGCTCGTTTGTATTCTGCGGCATCGGCGGCCCCGCCTTAAAAGCTGCAGGGGTTGAGCTCCTGATCGAGGCCAGTGAACTTTCCGTGGTGGGCATCACGGAAGTGCTGGGCAAGCTGCCCAGGATATTCAAAAGCATTTCCATCATCAAAAAGGCGATAAAAGAGCTTCATCCGGTTCTTTTGATCCTGGTTGATTTTCCGGATTTTAATTTACATATCGCCGCTTACGCCAAAAAAATTGGTGTGCCGGTGCTGTATTATATC
>DAIEHU010000424.1 GCA_027353395.1 Desulfobacteraceae bacterium | reverse complement strand
ATTTAAGGTAAACAAGACATATAAACAAATTAACGATAAAATCCGGTCCGGAAAAGTGGTGGTCGTGACGGCGGATGAAATGATTGATATTGTTACGGCCAAAGGCCCGGTTGAGGCGGCGAAAAGCGTTGACGTGGTGACTACGGGGACGTTTGCGCCCATGTGTTCATCAGGCGCGTTTATTAATTTTGGGCAAACCGTGCCAACGATTAAAGCCTCTCAGGTCTTGCTGAACAATGTGCCGGCCTATGCCGGCCTTGCGGCTGTGGATTGTTATATCGGCGCCACGGAAGCATGTCTGGAAGATCCTTTAAATAAGGTCTGGCCGGGTGAGTTTAATTATGGCGGCGGCCATGTGATTCAAGATCTCGTCGCCGGCAGAAAGGTTCATTTGACGGCCAAAGGATACGGCACTTCCTGTTATCCCAACCGGGAAATGGAAAAGGACATAACCCTTGCCGGCCTTCCCCAGGCGACCCTGTGCAATCCGCGAAACGGTTATCAGAATTATAACTGCGCGGTGAATTTATCCAGTAAAACCATCTATACCTATATGGGGACATTGAAACCCAAAGCGGGAAACGCCAATTATTCGACCTCCGGCCAGCTCAGTCCCTTGTTTAATGACCCTTATTACAAAACCATCGGGCTCGGTACACGGATTTTCCTCGGCGGCGGGGAAGGGTATGTAACCTGGCACGGCACCCAGCATCGTCCAGGAGCGGAAAGGACGGAAAAGGGAATTCCCAAAACCCCTTCGGGGACCCTTTGGGTGATGGGCGACCTTAAACAGATGACCGCCAAGTGGATTGTGGGCGTCAGTATCCTGGGGTATGGCGTCTCGCTTGCCGTGGGCCTGGGCATTCCCATCCCCATTTTGAACGAGGAAATGGCGCAATATACAGCGGTGGCTGATAAAGACATCCCCGTCCAGATTGTGGATTACGGCTATGATTATCCCAATGGCATCAGCAAAAATTACGGGTTTGTCACTTATGAAGAACTCAAAAGCGGCGTCATCCAGTTTAATGGCAAGGGAGTTCCGACCGTGCCGCTGTCCAGCGTGGCCAAAGCCCGGGAAATCGCCGGTATTTTAAAGGACTGGATACAGAACGGTGAATTTATGTTGGGGGAGCCGCAGTTTACGCTGCCGCTTCACTGATTATTCCATTTTGCATTCAAGATGGCATCAAGGCGGCAAGGAGGAGGCGACGCAGGCGTATGTTTGCTGCGTTGAGGAGCCGCCGACGAAG
>DAIEHU010000423.1 GCA_027353395.1 Desulfobacteraceae bacterium | reverse complement strand
GTCGTTGGAAGCGGAAAACAGGCGGTCTCGCATCCTTCTTCTATGTAACAACATTTCACAATCAGGCCGGCATCAACTGAAGGCCTAATGATTTCGCTTGTTTAATGAAACGTTTCTTCAGCCGCTGCTGATGTTTATTCTCTTCTTCAACAAACACAGATGCATTGAAAGTGGTTTTATTTTTGATGAGGTGATAAATAATCCGGGCCAATTTATGAGCGGTTGCGGTTATCGCTTTTGGCTCGCCCTGGCGGGAACGCATTCTTCGGAAGTAATCGCCCAGATAGGATTTGCTGTTCCAGAGGGCGTTTGCGGAAAGCCGCAACGCCGCCGCAGCCCGGTTTGATCCCGGCCGGGTATGGGATGAGAGTATTTTTCCACCACTGATATTATTGTTTGGGCATAAGCCCAGCCACGAGCAAAAGTGCCCGGCATTCTGAAAATCGGAAAGATCCGATCCGATTTCAGTGAAAATGACGTTAGCGGTCAAGCTGCTGACCCCGTCGATTTGGGTGAGATCAGTTCCCAGTATCCGATACATGTGTGCCCTAATGTCAAAATCAGGCCCATTGCCTTTGGGTTTACGCTGATTTTTTGTTGGCGGCGGCAGGGGATTTTCATTTGGGTCAATGCGGGAATCAAATTCCTTGAGATGATTTTCGATTTCCACATCGCATTCCCGGATCATCTGCTGGTAATGACGCCAGGTCTGTAACGCCTGCTTAAGGGTGAACAGATGCTCCAGGCGATAGTCGCCAGTCAGGGATTTGACAATCGTCTGTTTGTCTGCTTTGATTCGATGATCTCTGTGCTCTGCCAGTATTTTCGGATTCCGCTCGCCTGCAATGATGGCATCCACAATGGCCATACCTGTCACCCCGGTGATATCGCTGATGACATTATGGATTTGCAAGTTCCTCTGCGTCAGGGATTTATGGATATGCTGCACATGGGACGCCGCAGATTTCACCAGGTTGTCCCTGTGCCGGAGCAAAGAACGGACAACGCAAACATCCTGGCCTGGCCGGAAAGATCCGCGCAACAACCCCACGGAGTGGAGGTATTGCAGCCATTGGCAGTCCTTGACGTCGGTTTTCCTGCCCGGTACATTTTTGACATGCCGGGCGTTCACAAGGATCACTTCAAATCCGTAAGCATCCAGGATTTGAAAAACCGGAATCCAATAAACGCCTGTCGATTCCATGGCGATGGACTCGATGCCGCAGTCCTTAAGCCACCTGGCGGCCTCGTGTAAATCGTCAGTGAATGTCAAAAATCGCCTGACGGATTTTGTGGATCTCCCGGCAGGCACGGCGA
>DAIEHU010000422.1 GCA_027353395.1 Desulfobacteraceae bacterium | reverse complement strand
GATCCTGCCAAGCTCTACAAGCTCATCGACATGATTGACAAGGAGCAGTGGAGCACCATGGGGGCCGACATCAAGGGCAAAATATATGAAGGGCTCTTGGAAAAAAACGCGGAAGACACCAAAAGCGGGGCCGGGCAATATTTTACGCCCCGGCCGCTCATCCGCGCCATGGTGGCATGCGTCCGGCCCCGGCCCATGAAAACCATTGCCGACCCGGCGTGCGGCACCGGCGGTTTTTTCCTCGCGGCCTATGATTTTATCGCAAACCCGAATAATTATTCCTTGAATAAAGAGCAGAAGGAATTTTTAAAACACAAAACCTGTTACGGCAATGAAATTGTGGCATCCACCCGCCGAATGGCGCTCATGAACCTTTTTCTCCACAATATCGGGGATTTTGAGAGCGACAGCTTTATTTCACCGGCGGACGCGCTGATTGCCGACACCGGCCTTCGGGTGGATTATGTGCTGGCCAATCCGCCGTTCGGCAAAAAAAGCAGCATGACCTTTACCAACGACCAGGGCGAGCAGGATTCAGAAGACCTGACTTACAACCGCCAGGATTTCTGGGTGACCACCAGCAACAAGCAATTGAATTTCGTGCAGCATATCCGCACCATGTTGAAATCCGGCGGCCATGCGGCGGTGGTGTTGCCGGACAATGTGCTGTTTGAAGGCGGGGCCGGTGAAACGGTCCGAAAGAAACTGATGGAGACAACCAACCTGCATACCATTCTCCGGCTGCCCACGGGGGTTTTCTACAAGCAGGGCGTCAAGGCCAATGTGCTGTTCTTTGACAACCATCCGGCGGCCAAAACCCCCTGGACAAAAGAAATCTGGATTTACGATTTCCGGACCAACATTCATTTCACCCTCAAGAAAAATCCGTTGAAGCTCGAAGACCTGAAGGATTTTATAGAGTGTTATCATCCTGAAAACATAAACAAACGCCAAGAAACATATCATTCTGAAACCAACCCGGAAGGCCGGTGGCGGCGGTTTGCCCATGAAGAGATTCTGGCCCGGGACAAAACCAGTTTGGATATCACCTGGATCAAGGACAAAAGCCTGACGGATCTGGACAATCTGCCTGACCCGGATGTCCTGGCAAACGAAATCATCGAGAACCTGGAGGCGGGCATCGAAAGCTTTAAGGAAATTTACCTTGCCGTTATTAAGTAGCGCCGCTTTGAAACAAAACGTTTCGTATTGACACCTCCCGGCCCACCGATTAATATCGGGCATCCACCTGAAAAGCGACCGCAACCCTCCATCGCCATCTGTCTTGTAGCCATGCGACAATCGTCCGCCATAGAAACCGGCGTCATCCATGAA
>DAIEHU010000421.1 GCA_027353395.1 Desulfobacteraceae bacterium | reverse complement strand
AGCTTGTGGTAAAGCGACTCGCCAAGTTTTCTGAATTCCTCTAAAGTCATGATGTGACTCCTGTCAAATGATGAATGGTGACTTTCCGCTCCCGGTTTAACGATTGTTAAAAATTTTAGTAAGATACCGTTTATGTGTCAATGGTATTGTAGCGATCGTTAAAATACCATTGACAGCGCTGCATTAATTCCGTGTTGACATAATGAACCGGTTTGCATGATAATCCCGGCAATTCGAACATTTGTTCGAATTTAAAACGCTGTTCTTGCTATAAAGCGCCGGACGTTGACCGGAAGATGACGTTTCTTTTCGGATAGTTCCTGCCAACATTACCAAAAAGCATTTATAAAGGAGACATGATGCGATTTATCTTGTTGCTTGCCATTCTTGCATCAAAGTTCAAAGCATCCTCGGTGACCAATGAAAATTTTAAAAAATTTCTAATGGGCCATGAATGCCGGATTGTGGTCAAGACCAAGGACAATAAAAAAGGGAAACGGTTCATATTCAAGGATGGCCGGTTTTTATCCGATGGGGTGCTGGACGAGTATGACGCGGCCATGGTATGGGCGGATCCGGTCATTGCGTTTAAAGCCATGAAAAAAGGGGAACCGGGAATTATGGATGCGCTTCAAAACCATCTGGTGGGCATCGAGGGGGAGATCCATTCGTTTACGTGGTTCGGCGCGGCGATTAATTTTGTCATGGAATAAAAATGACTGTCAGGAGGCGATATGAGTTACTGGACACATGAATATCTGCTGAGAACATGGGGCGGCCCCATGGTGCAGGCGGAATTTCTGCGGGACGTCATGAAACCGTTTTTTGTACCGAGGGTGTTTTCCGGCCTTAACCTGTTTCTGGACAAGCCCCAGCTTCTCCCGGACGCGGTGGATCTGATCGCGAGGGAATGCAAATCCAAGCGGGCCTTTATCGTCACTGACGAATATGCGGTCCGGTTTGCGCCCAAAATCATGAGCCCCTATGAAAAACGGCACGGCATTTCCTTTGACACCTGGGCCAAGGCCAAGCCGGACGCGCCCATTGACACGGTGAAGGACTGCGCCGAACAGATCAAACGCTTCAAGCCGGACCTCATTTTTGCCATAGGCGGCGGCTCGGCCATGGACACCGCAAAAGCGGCATGGCTCCTGTACGAACACCCGGATGTGAAGCTGGAGATTTTAAGTCTATTTTGCTCAGTTTCATTTATTATCACTTTATATCAGTTTTATATTGATTTTATATGAAATACGCTTTATTTTCTTTCACACAAAATCACTTAAAAACACTTTATTTATGTTAAAAAGTGGGGACAGAGTGGGGACAGTTTTTTGATCATTATGG
>DAIEHU010000420.1 GCA_027353395.1 Desulfobacteraceae bacterium | reverse complement strand
GGAATGACGAAAAAAGCAGAAAATCGACTTTTTACGGTTTCATCAAGATTCGCGCTTACCGCATGGCTTTTTTGATATTCAGACCCCCGGTTATACGATAAAATATTATCTGATATTTATGCTAACTCCAATTCCAAATCAAAGATGATATCAAGGCGGTGAGGATTGAGGCGACGGAGGCGTACAGCTAGTACGTTGAGGAGCCGAAGACGAGCCAACGAAGATAGCGCTATGATTTGGGATTGGAATAAGACCAGCCTTATAGCGGCATCAAGCCATTAGTTAATAGTGGAGGGATTATGAAGATTGTGATTACCGGATGTTCAGGGTTTGTGGGCACACGGCTGACAACCTGTCTGATCAATTTGGGACATCGGGTAACGGGCATTGACGCTGCTCCCTTCTCAGCGGCTGTCGATACTGCTCTGTTTCAATTCATCCAGGCGGACACCACCCAGCCGGGGGACTGGCAGCAGGGGTTAAAAGATGTGGATGCGGTGGTCAATCTGGCGGGAAAGAATATTTTTCATCTGTGGAATAACAAGTACAAGGAAGCTATTTATAACACCCGGATTCTGACCACCCGCAATATTGTCGCCACACTAAAGATGAATCAAAACATCACTCTTGTCAGCACTTCAGCGGCGGGATTTTACGGGAACCGGGGGGATGAAATTCTGGATGAGTCCAAGGCCCCTGGGGATGATTTTTTGGCCAGGGTCTGTATGGACTGGGAGAAAGAAGCAAATGCCGCCAAAGAAAGGCGCGTCCGGGTGGTTGTGACCCGGTTTGGGGTGGTGCTCGGTAAGGACGGCGGTGCCCTGGCGGCAATGCTGCCGGCATACCGCATGTCCATCGGAGGGCCATTAGGCAGTGGACGGCAGTGGTTCCCGTGGATTCACATGGATGATCTGCTGGCCGCCATGCTTTTTGTGATAACGCATAAAAAAATTGACGGACCGCTGAATTTTTGTTCCCCCAATCCCGCACGCAACGCTGAGTTTTCCAAAACCCTGGCCACCGCCCTCAATCGCCCGGCTTTTTTCCGGACCCCGGCTTTTTTATTGAAACTGGCGGCTGGTGAACTGGGGAGCTCACTGTTAAACAGCCAGCGTACTGTTCCCGCCCGGCTTCTGTCCCATGGATTTCAATTTCAATATCCGGATTTGCCCGACGCCATAAGGGCGTCTCTTTAATATCCGGCCATCAATGCCTGCGATAAGCATGTGCAACAACTTGTTTCTGGATGGGACGTCCTATCATTTAATTTGTCGAGGATATCCTTGCAATGCAGGGGACAATATGGCATGTTCAGCCCAATTTTAATTGTTGAAAATCGGGGTTCGCC
>DAIEHU010000041.1 GCA_027353395.1 Desulfobacteraceae bacterium | reverse complement strand
TTCGGCCCCTGCGATGCCATGGTCAATCACCTTTGCATACCATATATCTGCAATGATATAAAAATATTGATTTAAGTATATATTTAAGGAGACAAAAATGGCACTAACTGGAATACAGATTTTCAAGCTCCTTCCGAAGACCAATTGCAAGGAATGCGGCGTTCCGACGTGTCTTGCCTTTGCAATGAACCTGGCATCCGGAAAGGCGGAGCTGGACAGTTGCCCTTACGTATCGGAAGAGGCAAGAGCGCAGTTGGCGGAAGCTTCCGCGCCCCCGATTCTGCCCGTTCAAATCGGTAAGGGTGTTCGAAAATTTACGGTGGGCGGCGAGACGGTGTTGTACCGGCATGAAAAAACGTTTTTTAATCCCACGGCATTGGCCGCAAAGATAAAATCCGATACCACGGAAAAAGACCTCAAAGCCAAACTGTCGGCTTGGAATGCCTTCCAATATGAACGGGTGGGTTTGAACCTTCGTCCCGAGATAGTGGCTGTCGAAGACGCCGGAGACGCCAAAGCCTTCGCCCAGACCGCCAAAACTATCGCTGAGACATCCGAATTTAATTTGATCTTGATGTCCCAAAACATCGACGCCATGAAAGCGGCGGTGGAAGCAACCCGTTTCAAAAATCCCCTGATTTATGCGGCTACTGCGGCCACAGTAGACGCATTCGGCGCGCTGGCCAAGGAAAATGACCTGCCCCTGGCCGTTAAAGCGGATTCCATTGATGCGCTGATTCCCTTGACCGATAAACTGGTGGGCATGGGCTTGAAAAAACTGGTGATCGACTCCGGTGCCCGTGACGTCAAACAGGCGTTCGAAGATCAGGTGGCCATCCGGCGTGCGGCGTTAAAGGCAGGCAACCGGTCATTAGGGTTCCCCACCATCACCTTCCCGTGCGAAATGGCGTCCAATCTGGATATGGAAACCATGCTGGCCGCCATGTTCATCGCCAAATACGGCGCTATCGCCGTGCTTTCTGATTTTAAGACGGAATCCCTGTTCCCGCTGCTGCTTGAGCGCTTGAATATCTTTACCGATCCTCAGCGGCCCATGACAGTGACCGAAGGCATTTATGAAATCGGAAATCCGGATGAAAATTCACCGGTGATGATCACCACCAACTTTGCGCTCACCTATTTTATCGTTTCCGGGGAAGTCGAGGGCAGCAAGGTTCCTTCCTGGCTGCTCATCAAGGATACGGAAGGTCTGTCTGTCATGACGGCATGGGCGGCCGGTAAATTCGCCGGTGATGATGTGGGCATGTTTGTCAAAAAATCCGGTATTATGGATAAGGTGAAAAAGAAAGAACTCATTATCCCTGGTTATGCTGCTGCCATCGTGGGCGAAATTGAAGAAGAGCTGCCGGGCTGGAACATTATTGTGGGTCCGAGAGAAGCGCCGCATCTGCCTGCGTTTTTAAAGGCCAGATTATAACTTATTATTTGGAGGTAGGACAAATGTTACTTATTGGTGAAAGTTTGAATGTGATGTCCAAAAAGATTGGCGGCGCGTTCAAAGCCCGCGATCCCAAGCCAATCCAGGAAGAAGCGCTGTTTCAAAAGAAACAGGGTATGGATTATATTGACATTAATCTTGGACCGGCAAAGAAAGACGGTACTGAATTGATGCCCTGGGTCATTCAGACGGTTCAGGAAGTGGTGGATGATATTCCGCTGGTGCTGGATACATCCAATATCGACGCCATCGAGGCCGGGCTCAAGGTGTACAAACCCACCGCCAAGGCGCCCCTGATCAATTCCATCATGTGCCGGGTGGAACGGTATGAAAAAATGATTCCCCTGGCCGCAAAATACAATGCGGACTTTATCGCCTTGATGTGGGGGCCGGAAGGTCTGCCGAGGGACGAGAACGAACGCGCCGCGCTGTGTGTGGAACTGGTCTATGCCGCCAATGAGGCGGGCATCGAAAATGACCGCATCTGGGTGGACGGCATTGTGACCCCGGTCAATATTCAGCAGCAGCAGAGCGTCAGCCTTCTGGAATTCCAGAAAATGATTGCTGACATTGCGCCTGGCGCAAAAAGCACCTGCGGGCTGTCCAATATTTCCAACGGCCCTCCGACCCACCTGCGCCCGATTCTGAACTCCACCTACATGGTCATGCTGGAAAAATACGGCATGTATTCCGTGATTTCAGATCCTCTGGACGAGAAACTGACGGCCATCGCCAAAGGCAAACGCCAGGACATCGTGGATGTGGTTTATGCGGCCATGGACGGCAATGCGCCGGCCATCAGCAGCTTGCCCAAGGAACTGGCGGATTATGTGAAAACCGTTGATGTTATCCTGGGCAGAACCTTGTATTCCGATTCATGGCTGGATTTGTAATCGCTGACTTTTGATTTTGTTGATATAAAGAGGGCCCTAATCCTGCATCGGGATGGCGGCCCTCTTTTTATTGTCCGCCCTGTTCAAGGCGGCCCTGTATCCGGCGCAAATGGCGCCCGTTCTCCGCGTCGGGATTTTTTGCGGGCAGATCGCCCGTTTTCTGGGAATAAAAATTGGTAATAATATGCAAACGTATAAAGAAAAAGTGGCCGCGGCGGTTGATTATTTAAAGCCCCGGATTGGCTGCGCGCCGTCTGTCGCCATCATGACCGGCAGCGGTCTTGGCGAAAGTATCGACGCAATGGATGTGAGGGCGTCAATTGATTACGCGGATATTCCTCATTTCCCCCGCTCAACCGTGCGGAGCCATCCGGGCCGGCTTGTATCCGGAACCCTTGCGGGCATTCAGGCGCTTGCCATGCAGGGCCGCCTTCATCTCTATGAAGGCTATTCCTCGCAGACAGTGGCCTTTCCGATCCGGGTGATGCGGATGCTTGGGATCAGCACCCTGATTCTGACCAATGCCGCGGGGGGGCTGAACCTGGCGTTTCATCCGGGAGACATCATGGTGATTGAAGATCATATTAACCTGACCGGAGAAAATCCTTTGGCAGGGCCCAACGAAGATGACTGGGGGCCTCGGTTTCCGGACATGACGGCTGTGTATGACAAGCGACTGGCCGGCCTTGCCCGGAATGCCGCCATTTCCTGCGGATGGGAAATTCGCAAGGGTGTTTACGCCGGGTTAAAAGGCCCATCCCTTGAAACATCGGCGGAAACCCGGTTTTTGAGGCAGATCGGCGCGGATGCCGTGGGTTTTTCGACGGTTCAGGAAGCCATTGCCGCTGTTCACGCAGGCATTAAAATAATAGGGCTTTCCACCATCACCAATATCAATGACCCGGATAATCCCACGCCGGATACGGAAGCCGGGATTGTCGCGGTGGCGCAAAGCGCCGCTATCCGAATGTCCGCCATCATTGAATCGGTCGTAAAGGAGCTGGCCATATTATGAAACCATATGATATCCTGGTAACAAACGGTGTTGTTGTGACCCTGGACAGCAAAGACCGCATCATCCAGAACGGCGCGGTGGCCATATCCGGCGACCGGATTGCGGATATCGGGCCTGCTGCAGGATTCCCCGATGGTGAAGCCTTGAAAATCATTGATGCAAGCGGCGGGATTATCATGCCGGGACTTGTCAATACCCACACCCACGCGGCCATGACCTGTTTCCGGGGGCTGGCCGATGATTTGCCCCTCATGACATGGCTCCACGATTATATTTTTCCGGCGGAAGCCAACCTGGATTATCAAAAGGTTCATGCCGGAGCCTTGCTGGCATGCGCGGAGATGATTCTATCCGGGACCACATGTTTTGCGGATATGTACCTGTTTGAAGACGCAGTGGCGCAAGCCGCAAAAATCGCAGGCATGAGAGCCGTGGTAGGTGAGGTTCTCTATGATTTTCCCTCTCCCTGCTACGGGCCCATTGAACAGGGGTTTGTCTATACGGAAAACCTGATTCAAAAATGGCGGGATGACCCGCTTGTCACGGTGGCGGTGGAGCCCCATTCGCCGTATCTGTGTGCGCCGGAACTCCTGATGAGGGCGGCCCGCCTGTCGGAATCCCATAATGTCCCCTTGATCATTCATGTGGCGGAAACCCGGAGTGAAAACACGACGATGCATGAGCGATATGGCAAATCACCGGTGGGGCATCTGGCTGATATCGGAATTTTGTCCCCCCGGCTTTTGGCCTGTCATTGCGTGACCGTGACCGAACCGGACATGGAACTCCTGGCGGCGAACCAGGTGAAAGTTTCTCATAATCCGGAAAGCAATATGAAGCTGGCCTCAGGCATTGCACCCGTGCCGAGGCTTATGAAGGCCGGTGTGTGTGTCGGCCTGGGTACGGACGGATGCACCAGCAACAACAATCTGGATATGTTTTCAGAAATGGACACCGCCGCCAAGCTTCACAAGGTCAACTGCATGGACCCAACCGTTATGGATGCTCCAGCGGTTCTGAAGATGGCCACCATTGACGCGGCAAGAGCCCTGGGACTTTCCGCCGTCACCGGCTCTCTTGAGATCGGAAAAAAGGCGGATGTGATTGTGGTAGATACCCGCAAACCCCATTTGACGCCCATGTATAACGTGTATTCCCATTTGGTGTACGCAGCGGGCGGGCATGATGTGGCTGCATCCATCATCGGCGGACAGCTCGTGATGGAAAACAGACGGCTTCTGACCCTGGATGTTGAAAAAATCATGGCGGATGTATGTCAGATTGCGCGGGATATTAAAACAGCGGGGAAGTAGCCGGTTTGCTTCCGGAATCCGGATACCAAAATATCGCTTTCCAATGCCACCGGAGATGATTGCGCTTAAAAATCCTGGCGGGAATGCCGCTTCAGCAGTACTTTGCCGTGATTTTTCTTGTTATTTCTGGGGATTGACCGCAGACGTGGCTTCACGGATGATCCCGTAAACACGGATGTGAAGTTCCGGGCTGACAGCGCTGGTGGATTTTAAAACGATCATGTCGAAATAGCGGCCTGGGTCCGGTTTCCGGTTTTTTACTAGAAGGATGAACGATTGCTTGCCTGCAATGTGTTGCTTTTTGATCTGGAATTGAATGTTCGCGCCATTCTCAGCCGTCGCGGAAACAATGTCAAACGGATTCTGCTCCGGAGGCGTAATGGTGACCTCGGTCTTAAGTTCCTGTCCGGCTTGCCCTATTAATCTGGCTGCTTTCGGGGTAATGTCGGCGGGGAACAGCACCTGCCCGGCAAGAGTCAGCAGGATGGTGGCATGGGCTGGATCGTTGGTGTATACGGTTGCGGTTTTTTTGACGCGATTGCCCGCTTCTCCGTTGGTTTTAATTTTCAGCGCCACTTCGCCCGTCCCGCCGGGAGGGATTTGCCTCGAATACGAGGCGGCCAGGCATCCTCACCCGGAATAGACGTTAATGATATCAAGCCTTGCCGTTCCTCTGTTTTTTACCGTGAATCGATGTTCCACCGGTGTCCCGGCGACTACGCGCGCAAACTCAGCATTTGGCTGCTCAACCACCGCCAGTGGAGCGGGGGCCAAATTTTTTTCGCCGGCTTGGCCGTCAGAAAAAATTAATAAAAAGAGGATTGCACTAATGAAAAATGCCGGTTTAAATTTCATGTATCGCCTCATTGTGGCAGAGGGTGACTATACGCGGTTCTTTTTTATTTCTGAGGGATAGCCTGTCCGGTCAATCCATTGGCAGAGGTCGCGGATTCTTCCGCCCCTGCATCCTGGTTTTCAAAACTTGATTGCGCGCCCTGAATGTCAGAGGATGTTGTTTCCGCAGCATTCTGGTTGTCAAAAATCAATTGATACTGCTCATCCGTCAGGGTGCTGCGGCAATTTTCTTTAAAAGCAGCGTCCATTTCTTTTGAAATATTTTCCATTGCATCTGGTTTTATTTCCCCGGCATCCAGTTTCGTAATCAGATCATCTCTCTCTTTTGTCCGCTGCTGATAAAAAAATTTAATATCTTCAAGTTTATTTTTATCAAGTTTGTCTTTGACCATTTTTATGCTGGTGTTTGGGTTTTCAATTTCAAAGCCGAGTTCTGTTTGATCCGAATCCCCTAAAACCGCCGGCGGCGCTGTTTGCGTCCCGCCGGTTTCCAGCGCGGCGGCAGAGCCGAAAATCGTATTGATTTCATCTTCGGTCAATAACTCTTTACATTTGGCGATGAATTCCTGCTGGCTTTTTTGCAAGGCTTTTCTTGCTTCTTCAAGCATCATCGATCCGTCACCGATTTTTTTACCGATTTGTTCTCTGTCGAGTATCATTTTTTTAAAATGAGAGTCGATCTGTTCGAGTTTGTATCCCTGCACTTGTTTTGTAACTTCATCCGCCGGTATCTGCTGGTTCAGGATAAAACTGTATCTGGGCGCAGCCTCCATCACCCCATCGATTATATCATTAGCGGCCTCAGGCTTGGCGCCATACAGTTCTTCATATTCGGATCCGGTCAGCATGGATTGATAGGTCTGCTGATGCCATTTCATCAAATCGGTCACTGCCTTGATAAACGTATCATGATCAATTTTTCCGGAGAGATAGGCTTCATTCAGCAGATCTTTTATATAAAGAAGCGTTGTATGATTTTTAATGATCGCCTCTTTTTTTTCAGGATCAAGGTTTTTGAGCACCTCATTAACGTGATCCATCCATTCTACATGGACAACGGTGTTTTTAAAGGCATCGCGTTCTTTAATGATTTTTTTGATATCGAGTCCCAAAAGTTTCAGGAAGTTTTCTGGATAGGAAATATAGGGGTTGACACCAGATGACGTGGCCGCGGCCGGAGCCTCCAGGCTGGATTTATCAAGGGGAGAAGCAGCCATCTTCGCAATTTTTTCCATCTTCCCTGCCGCCGCGCTTTTTGAGGTTTGCCGCGGGGGTGTCTCTTCCATCGGGCCCCCGGCCTGATAGAAATATATTCCAACGACCATTGCGCCCCCGAATACCAATCCCATTAAAATCATTTTGTTTCGCTTGTTCATCATGTTGCCGTTCCTGATGTAAATTTATCTGTAATACAAAAAGCCCCATGTGCATAAACAGGTACACAAAGGGGCTTTTTGAAATGATTCGTGTTTAGAACGATAATGATTTAATCCAGAAAAAACTACCACCACAGCCAGCATGCGGTCTTGCATGCGGTCCAGGACACTGATTCGCCATAAGTTCCGAATACCACGCCTGTCAACCAATAGCCGCCGACATTGCCCTTGGCGATCGTCTTGCCGGATGTATAGAGCCCACGGTTGGCTTCCTGGTGACAGACGCCCTGGACGGCATAGACAAACCGGCAGCCCCAGTTTGAAGATGTGCATTTTGCATCATTATAATCGCCATATCCGCCTGAGTAAGGAATATATGAACCGCCGGATTCGCCCCCGGTCCATGACCAGCAACTGCTGTCCGCGCAATGATACGTATGATCCGCCTGAATCCCCAAGATATTGAATATGCCATATTTTTTGCCTTGCAGATAGGATGACCCGAAGGCCGGACCGGATGCTAACGCGACACAAATGCCAAATACCGCCAAAATAATGCATAACTTTTTCATTTTACGTCCCCCCGTTCAGTTGAATGTTTTTAAATTACGGTTCTCAACCAATCAAAAAAGCCGGATACCTTTTCAGGCAACCCGGCTGTCTCCTTGAGACCCGCGGCTTTCCGTCCCCGTCTCGCGATGGGTTTGGCTTTTTCTGTAAAAAAACGAAATGCCGAGGACTGTGAGGGCGAATTCAGAAAGCGTATTGGGGATTTGTGATCAAGAATTATAAATGTGAACGCTGTTTCGGCTTAAAAAATAACATATATAATCAAATTTTAAAAATCAATCAGGGAAAACCTGATTTTTGCATTCGAAAAACCTGATTTATTAAAATGCACGGAAGGATTTTTTTGCCGTGCATAAAACTGGGTGTCAATTATTGAAAGAAATGGTAAGCTGCAACTCAAAATTCCTGCTCGCCGAAGCGAATAATCGGAATTTCTTCCCCCCAATACACGTATAAACAAGGATATGCATGAATATGTCAAGCAGTGTCACGTTTGAAATCGAAGACCGGTATATGGCCCCGTTTTTTCCCAAACAAAAAATTTCTATTGAACGAGGAGATGGCGTATTTGTATGGGATGAGGAAGGGCGGCGGTATATTGATTTTACTTCCGGATGGGGTGTCACCTGCATTGGGCACGCCCAGCCGGTCATTACGGAAGCCCTGGTGAAACAGAGCCGGAAAATTCTCCAGAATCCCAATTCCGGGCTCACCTATTCGCCGGTTCGGGCCGGACTCCTGGAGCTGATGAAAGAGGTGCTCCCTTCTCATTTAACCCATATTTTCTTTTCCAGCAGCGGCGCGGAAGCCAATGACGCGGCCATCAAGCTGGCCCGGAAAGTCACGGGCCGGCTTGATGTGATTTCCACCCATCAGAGTTTTCATGGCCGCACCATCAGCACGGCGTCCGCTACCGGGCAGGCGAAACACCGGGAGAAGTTCAATCCATTGATGCCCAATTACAGGTTTGTCGCCTATGGAAATCCGGATGATTTGAAACATGCGCTGGATCCGGATGTCGCGGCGTTCATCGTCGAGCCTGTTCAGGGGGAAGGCGGGGTCCATGTCCCGTCAGCGCAATATTTGAAGGATGCGGAGCGATTGTGCCGGAAAAATGGCGCCCTGCTCATCGCCGATGAGGTCCAGACCGGTTTTTGCCGGACAGGCCCCATGTTTGTGACCGGGGAGATGGGCGTGAACGTGGACTTTCTGACCATGGCCAAGGGCATTGCCGGCGGATTCCCTTTCGGCGGATTCGCCATGTCGGAAAAGGTGGCGAAGCGCCTGGAGTTCGGAGATCACGGCGGCACTTATTGCGGCAATCCGTTGGGATGCGCGGTGGCCCATGCGGTTATCAAATACCTGATTGATCACCGGATATCTGAAAATGTGGAAAAAATGGGCCGCATCTGCCTGGGCCGGATGCGGGAATGGAAGCAGCGCTATCCGGACGCCATTCAGGATGTCCGGGGCAAGGGGCTGCTGCTGCTCGTCGAATTCACCGGAAGCGAAACCGCCACACGGGTTGCGGATGAATGCTTGCTGCGCGGGTTGTTTGTCCGCCAGACACAGGGCAGCGGCATCCGCGTATTCCCGGCCTTGAACATTACTGAGCCTGAGCTTTCGGAAGGACTGGCCGTCATGCAGGCGGCCATAGAAGCAGCGGCGGGATAGAGGCTCTCGATATCGGTCGCGATTATGGCATGATAGCGGCAACACACCGGGTTTTTTGAAAATATGGATGGAGGAGCGTCATGAATCCGATGCCTGTCAAAAATGATTCTGAACGCCTTGAAAAGACAGGATTTGGAATTGTTGCCCCTGGCCTGAAAGCGCTGTGGAATCCGGATGACGAAAATAAGGCGCGCCGTGTTGATTTTGGGAAAAAACCGGCCGGCCTTATAATGTCAAGGAGGTAAACGTGAAAAAAGACAAAACGGAGGTTGTTTTATCGGACACAAAGCGCGGCATTGCTGCAGCAGTGAGGGAGGTCTTCGAACATTTCGGCGGCGGCGCGGAACTCCTGCGCCCCAGCCGGAACGTCTATATCAAGGTCAATGGCGTCGGCCCGGAACCCAACGTTTATACAGATCCGGAAGTGCTTCGCGAAACGATTCGTTATTTTCAAGAGTGCGGGGCGCAAGCCATCCATGTCATGGAAAACTGCACCCAGGCCAATTTCACGCGTCTGGTATTTCAGGCTACCGGCTATCTCGATATATGCAGGGAAACCGGCGCTGTTCCGGTCTTTCTGGACGAAACGCCCGCTGTTCCGATTTTTCTGGAAGGCATTGAAGAGTTCATCGATATTTCGCGTTTTGTGTTCGAACGGCTCATCGAACAGCGCGAGGAGAACATCTACCTTTCCCTGCCCAAGCTCAAGACCCATTCCATGTCCCAGGTGACCTTGTCCATCAAAAATCAGTTCGGGCTCGTGCACCAGAAAAGCCGGATCGCGGACCATAACTACCGAATCCACCAGAAATTCGCGGACATCTACCGTGTGCTGCGGCCGGATTTTGTTTTGATTGACGGCCTCATCGCCACCACCCACGGCCATTATCCCACGACGTATAACGTGGACAAGTGCGTGGTTCCCATGAACCTCCTTATCGGCGGGTCCGACCCCCTAGCCACGGACGTGGTGGGAGCGGCTTTGATGGGGTTTGACGTGACGGCGGTCAGGCATCTGGATCTTTGCCGCGCCACTGGCATCGGTATTGCTGATCCGGACCGTATCGATATCATCAATAAATCCCTGTTCGAGGAGCGAAAAAAGAATCTCACCTGTGAACTGCTCGACGATTATCCGCCGGATATCACCTTTCTCAGGGGAAGGGAGCGATGCTGCAAGGAGGGCTGCCGCCGCAACACCGAAAACGTGGTCGAAATGATTTACCGGGATCATGGCGGCAAGGGCGGTTTCACCATCCTCATGGGCAAGGGCGTCGATAAACAGGAGGTCGACAGAATCGCCGGCCGGGTTCATATCGCCGGAAGCTGCGCCATTCAGGATTACGGCGTTTCTCTCCAGGCGCGCCTGGGCAGACAAAATGTCACCATGAGTCCGGGATGTAACGATCTGGCCCTGACCGTTTATGGCCTGTGTAAGCAGATGGGAATTCACCCCATTCATTTGTCTCAATTGAATATGCTCCAATCCGGGATGCTGTTAATGATGGCCCGGCTCAAGGGCTCCCAGGCCAATATCGTGCCTTTGATATAGGGCCGGGGCGCAGACGCCAGGCGGATTTATCGCTGATTCGGGAAGCATTCTGGCCGGAGCGCAACCTGTTGCCCTGCCGGTGAATGAGCATCAAGTGACGCCTTGGGAAATGGGGATGGGTCTGAAAATCCGTTTAACGGAATGGTTTGACATTCCATGCGGTCAAAGCCGCGCCGGTGAATGATATCAAGGAACCGTTTTTTACTCTTGATTTGATGGAATAGGGCGTTTTTAACGAAATTTTCCTCGCTCCGATCCGCCGCCGGGGTGAGGGAAACTTCAATTTTTCCTCCAGCTCCCTTTAAAAAAAATATCCCGGCCTGTTTTTAATCCATGCCGGTATGGACGCCATCAGCCAGTCTTTGAGTTCATTTCTGATATAGAATACCGGCGCGAGCAGCGTGTCGCGATCTTTAATCATTCCTTCTTTTCTGGCGATTGCCGCAAGACTGGTATCCGGATAAATCCGGATGCCGGCGGTAATTTTCAGGGCATCGGGATGCAGCGAATCGGCAAACGCCAAGCTTTCCAGCACCGTCTCTTTGGTCTCTCCCGGACCGCCCAGCATTAAAAATCCCAGCCGCCGGATGCCGTATTCCGCCAGCAGGCCGGATGTTTTCCGCACATCCGCCGTGGTGAACCGCTTGTTAAAATGCCGCAACATGGCATCCGATCCGCTTTCAAACCCCAGAGACACTTCCTGGCAACCGGCCTGGGCCATTTTTGCGATCAATTCCCGGCTGATTTTGGATGGATAAATAATGCACCGCCACCGGATATTGATTTTTGCGGCAATAATCCGGTCGCACAGATCCATCGCATGGGCTGGCGGCAGATTGAAGGTGTTATCCACAAAGAAAAACTGTCTGAATCCTGCTTCCACATGGGCAGCCAGCGATAGAATCGCCTTGTCCAGCGGCAATTTCCGGATCAGCCGTCCCTCAATCGATCCGGTGGAGCAATAGGAACAGTCCATCGGGCATCCCCGCCGGGTCTGAAACGGCACCCAGAGTTCGTCTTTTTTCACCGTATCCGGGACGATAAAATGGATTCCGGGAACCGGGAAAATGACATCGGCGGTTTTCCGGATACACTGGCGGTTTTGAACCGCCCCCGTTCCGGGCAGATACAGGCCGGGAATGTCCAGCCGGGAACGGGCTTCCGGGTTCGTCCCCATTTTTTCAAGCTGACGAAGCAGTTCGGGAAACGCAATTTCCCCTTCGCCTTTGATGCCCATGTCAGCATTCGTATAATCCAGAACCGCTTGAGGATAGATGCTGTATCCCGCGCCTCCGAGGATGACCGGTGCGCTGGTATGCGCCCGGCACCATGCGATCATGGATTTGACGGGTGCCAGCATGGAACCTGGATTTTTGATGTCCTGGGTGTCGATATTGCGCACTGATATGCCGATGGCATCCGGTGAAAACCCGCCGATGGCGGTTTTAATAGCGGCCCGAACATCCGCTTCCCCCAAAAGGTTCAGCATTCTGGTTTTAAATCCGTTATTCCGGAGGGCGGCATTCACAAACGCAAGGCCCAGTGGCAACACCGGCATGTTGATGGTTTCCGTGTTGGCGGAGATCAGCAGGATTTTCATGGGGTTTTTAGATCCGTTTACCGGCTGGAAAAAGAATCCCTGTTTCTACCGTCCTGGTCCGGGGATATCGTATGTGGCGCAGGAGCCGCCGGAGCAGGAATGGCTTTTGCAGGTCGACTGAGAACCTCCTGACGATAAACCGGAGCCGCCGGGGACGCAGAAATTGGAGGAACTCAAGATGCGTTGCAGGTTTTCAGACCCGCAGGCGTCGCAGGTCATATTGACTTTTTCATCGGTGTTTCGAAACAGGATTTCTTTTTTTGCGCCGCAATCCGCGCACTTAAACTCATAGATGGGCATGGAATCTCTCCTTGTCAGTTTGGACTTTTGTCATCAATATGATGATTGCATCGAAAAAGTCAAGGCTCTCCCGGTCTGGATTTTTTTAACCTTCAGCCTGACGCCATGCCTTGGTTTTATTTTTCATGGCGACCTATTGTTTTTGAAGATAGGGTTGTCAGGGGTGGGGGGCTTTAGGCGAATCAGGCTTTACCGCGGGTCCTGTCTTCGGGACGGAAGTCGGCGTGAAGGACACCAGATCCGTATTGACGGTGCCGATGAACACCTCGCTGGATATTTTCAGAATTTCGCGGGAGTCATCGGTGGATATATAAATTCGTGCTTCCCGGAGTTTTTTGGGATCCGGCGAGGTGTCGGTCAGTTTTTTAATGCTCGGACGGATGACAACCGCCTTCCGGACCTTTCCACCCACGGTGATTTCCGTTTTTTCCAGCGCGCTCAGCTCAATGAGATACCGGTGTTTCCCGTTGAACGTATCAAACTGGCGGATGTCTCCCACCTTCCAGTCCTGGCTGAGGGCGAGAAACCCGGCGGAATAAGGGTCCAGGGTAAAATTGGACGAACCGAACTGAAGGGTTTTCTGCCTGCCGCGCTGGTCCTTTTCTTTTGCATGAATTTCACCTCCCGGCAGAAATTCCAGCTCGGTGCTTTTTTCTTTGGAGTTTGTAATGGTGACGGAAACCGAGCGCTTGGGCGCCATCGTTTTTGCGGAAATGACGGTTTCCGAATGGTATCTGAGCTTGTAGATCAAGTCGATGGCCTTCGCGGTTTGCGCCC
>DAIEHU010000419.1 GCA_027353395.1 Desulfobacteraceae bacterium | reverse complement strand
CCGTTTTCATCACCTGGCCGGACAAAATCCTGTGTCGCAACCGCCCGGCCTTTTTCGACCGCAACGCCGCCGGCGTCACAGACCGTATATTTTGGCAAAAAATCATCAAGCATCATGGATGCAAGCTGCTGCCTGTTGGCTTCCGCCACTGATTCCTTATCCGTTTCCGACCCGTCATACCAGATTTCAAGCGGCGGCAGGTCAGGCAGATACTGAGCCGCCACATGCAGTTTGCCGCCGATGAGCCGGGATGCTGCCAGGTAGCCGTCCACCTGAATATCCTTGATGGTTTCAGGAGCCGCCGGATTGCTCACGTCCACTATCAGAATCCCGGTTTTTTCATGGTATGGAATCCAGTAAGGCATACCTACAGCGATCTTCGCTTCGTCCCTGTAAAGAACAGGATGATCAGACCCATTGGACGGACGATAAAGCACCACGAGTTTGCCGCCATAGAGATAAATGGAATCGATCCAGCCCCCGGCTTTTACATGGCTTACCACGTTCATGGATTCCGCGGGCCTTGCGGCAACAATCCGCACATCGCTGTCGTTCGCCACATAAAGATAATCGCCATCCGTCTTCACCACGTCGGATTCATCCACGCCCGCTTCCTGAATATTCGTCCCGGAAAAGCCCTTGTCGTTTCCGGCCGCCGAGGTTGCCGCATCTGCTTCCATCATATAATAACGAACCGGAGACGGGGTTGCGCTGGTGGCGTATTGCTCTTTCAGATAGGAAGCCAGCGATTCATCGGACTTAAAACCGGACACATGCGCACTGGTGTTGCTGCTCCCCCCCTCATTGCATCCGGCAATAGCCAAAGTGACGGATAAAAACAAAGCAATAAAAAGCGGAGGGAAGGCGTTGGTCTTACGGGACTTCATGATGCGTCTCTCCTTTGATTTTGGGGGTGTGTTCGAAAAATCAAATGGTCTCGGGTTCAAATCATGAAAAAAGTTGCTGCGATTGCTCAGTTGCCCTGACAGTATCAAAACCGGTTTTCATAAAACAAGTTATTTCTGTGTTATTTTTATTAAAAACGTATTCATAAGAATACATATTTATAATCTATTTTAAAATATTTCTATTTAAAATACAAATAATTATATAAATTTGTGTTAATTAATATTTAAGTACAAAAGATGTAATTTGAATACAAACCGCAATATGATCCGGGCATTCGGCGGGCAGGAGGAAACGTTTTTTTGAAAATAAAACCCAGGAAGGGAAAACATCAAAGGAATGGATGAACCGGGCAATAGACAGAAATCTCTTTGGGATTCAATGCTTCCCGAATCAATGATCAATTCGTCTGGCGGCTGCGCCCAGGCTCTATATCAAAGGTA
>DAIEHU010000418.1 GCA_027353395.1 Desulfobacteraceae bacterium | reverse complement strand
GCCTGGGAAATATTTTCATCCGCAAATTTCGGCGAATGGGCGAGTCCGCATAAAAAGATGCCTTCGCTGGCGAAATCCACGGGCCGCAGTTTCACATGGGCTTCCACGAAAAATCCGCTGGCGTTCACCGGCACTTTCAGCATGTCCGCCATGCGCCGGTTATCTCCGGAGGGCTGAATACCAGTGCTTAAAATGACGCTGTCGGCCTCAATCTCAATGGTTTCCGGAAAATCCGGGCTGTTGACGGTGACCATGAGCCCATTGCCGTCCGTGACCACAGGCGGCTTTGTTTCATCATACCGGATGAACACCACTCCCGCCTTCCTGGCCTGTTTATAATATTTTTCCCGGAATCCATAAGTCCGGATATCCCTGTACAACACATAGATCGCGGCGTCCGGAAAATCTTTTTTAATGGCCAGGGCGTTTTGGACCGCCATGGCGCAGCAAACCCGGCTGCAAAACGGATGCTCAGAATTCCGGGAACCGGCGCATTGAATCATGACGATGTTTTTGCCCGCGCCCTCAAACGTCTGATTATAGAGGCGTCCGGCCAGTTCCTTTTGGGTGATCACCGCTTCGGACGCGTGATGCAGAAATTCATGGGTATCGGCCGGTTCCGCGCCGGTGGCCAGAATAATCGCGCCGCAAGGGGCTTCCACTGTTTTTCCGTTTTTCTTGAGATCCACGCGGAATTTTCCCACATGACCATTGACGCCGGTCATTTCGGTTTCCAGATGGAGATGAATTTTTGGGTGCCCCTGCACTTGCTTCACCAGATCATCGAGAACGGCGGCTGCGTCATCCTGCTCCAGGGTGGTGCGGATATCCCGGAGATGCCCGCCCAAGGCGCCGGTGCGCTCAACCAGGTGAACCGTGAACCCCTGATCCGCAAGGGACAGGGCCGCCGTCATGCCGCTTAGGCCGCCGCCGATCACCAAGCCGTCTTGATTTATGGCAAGGATTTCACCGGTCAGGGGTTTTAACTGACGGGCCTTGGCGATGGCCATACGCACCAGTTCAATGGCTTTTCCCGTGGCGGCAAGGGGTTCCGCGGAATGCACCCAGGAACATTGATCCCGGATATTGGCCAGCTCAAACAGATAGGGGTTGATGCCCGCCTCCCGGAACAGGGGCTCGTGGGTCCGGGGGGTGCAGGATGCCACGACGATGCGGTTGAGCCGGTGATAGGCAATGGCCTTTTTCACTTCCGCAAGGCTCGCGTCCGCGCACGCATACATGGTGTGGGTGGCCAGAACCACATCCGCATCGTTTTCCACCGCCTGGGTCACTTTCGCCACATCCACCGTGGATGCGATATTGGTCCCGCAATGGCAGACAAACACGCCGATGCGGGGCAATTCA
>DAIEHU010000417.1 GCA_027353395.1 Desulfobacteraceae bacterium | reverse complement strand
CGGGCATGGAGCCAGTTTACGCCGGATCAGCAGAAAGAATTCGTGTCTCTTTATAAGCAGCTTCTCAAAAAGACCTATGCGGACCGGATCGTTTCATACAATAATGAAAAAATTATATTTGGGAAGGAAAATCCGTTATCGGAAACCACAACGGAAATCCAGACCACTATCGGGACAAAGACCGGCGATGTTCCGATTAATTATCGCATGATCAACAGGGATGGCCAGTGGCGCGTGTATGACGTGGTGGTCGAAGGCGTTAGCCTGATCAACAATTACCGCACCCAGTTCCGCGGGATTCTGGCGAATGGCACCCCTGACGGGCTGATTGCTATTTTGAGAAAAAAAGTGGAATAACGGAAACAGCGGAAATGAAATCCCCATGCCTTGCGATCATGCTGCTTTTGGTGATGGCTCATCTCGCTTTCGCCGCCGCGCCCCCAGCGGATGAAGGGGATGATGCCGATGCGGATGAATACGTCCATAGCGCGTCCATAGCGGATCCCATTGAACCCTGGAACCGGGCCATGTTTCAGTTTAATGACAAACTCTATTTCTGGGCGCTGAAACCGGTCGCCCAGGGATATGCGTTTGTGGTTCCGGAGCCCGGCAGGGTCGCGGTGCATAATATTTACGACAATGTCCGGGCCCCCATACGCATCGTCAACAATTTTCTTCAGCTCAAATTCAAGCAGTCCGGCATCGAGCTGGGCCGGTTTCTGATCAACACCACGGCGGGGGTTATCGGGATATGGGATCCGGCAAAGGATTTCTGCAAATTAACGCCTTATCCGGAAGACCTTGGTCAGACATTCGGTCGTTACGGCATTGGAAACGGGTTTTATATTGTATGGCCGTTTTTAGGCCCCTCTTCCCTTCGTGACACCTTTGGCATGGGCGGAGACTTGTTTCTGAATCCCGTCAATTATCTCCATCCCGATTATGTGCCGTATGCCATTGAGGCCCACAGCACAATCAACAGCGTATCCCTTCATATCGGGGATTATGAAGCGTTGAAACAGGCCGCGCTTGATCCCTATCTGTCCCTTCGGGACGCCTACGCCCAGAACCGGAATAAAGAGGTCAATGAATGACGGCTTTGTAAAAGTCCGCAGGCTATGTTGCGCCGCATCTTTCGTTGTTGAGGCGTACCATAAGTACGCATCACTTCTATGGGATAAGCCTTTTTGAGCGTAAGAGCGGGCGGGGATCAATCAGGTGGCGGCGGAACCATCCCATGCCGCTGCCGACGCCAAAGGCAAGGGAAAGCAGTTCCGAGAAATGAAAAACCGGCGTTTTCCCGGGAAGTTTGCTCCGGATCTCCAGATTCATCTGGCACATGGCGCAGGCGGTTACAATACATTCC
>DAIEHU010000416.1 GCA_027353395.1 Desulfobacteraceae bacterium | reverse complement strand
GATTAAGCATAAGACTGTAAAAAAACCCGACACTGGAGGTGAGCGGCTGCGCCCTAGAGATGTCTTATTAATAACTGAAGCACGGCATGGACCTCTGGCCAGTGATGGCCCAAGAGCCCAGGTTGGGGATTGTGACCACGATGAATGCATCTCAGACGGGTTGAAGAGCACGTGGCGCGGCGCGGCTATGTCACCCGCAGCGAATGGGTGCGCGAATTGATCCCAAGGATCAGGCCCGGATAGGCCCCATCAAGCGTGTCCTTTGATGTAATGAACGCAGCCGATTGTTTTTTAGTTTGGTCTTCCATCGCAATATCTCCCGGTTGAAAATTCAAAAAAAATTACAGCCCTGGCGGATCTTTTTGAAAAAAGCAGCCACTCCCGGCGTTAACACATGATCAGGTGCAGCACGGAGAACAAAGAGGTGAAGTAGATGATAAAAAACATTAATGGCATGAGGAGCGCAAGGGTTCGGGGCCGGGCTGCGCCGATGATCCCGTCCGCGCCCATGAATCCTTTGGTGGGATACAGCAGGGCCGGTTCTTTTCCATCCGCGCTCTCAACCCGCCGGACAGCGGGGTTAAAAAACAGGGCTTCGTCGGAAAACAGGTATTCCCCGTCGCGGTTGATTTTCCGCTCCAGAAACCGGGCCTGGAAATAACGGAGTTTCAGCTTGAGCTGAAGCCTCATGGCGGCGGCCATCCAGAAGGTGTTGATGATAATGCCGATGCTATGGCTGAAAAAGATAAAGAGCATATGAATGGGCGGGACTTCCTGGCAGCTTTCCGTGATGGTGGCGGCCACAAGATAGACAATTATCATAAATATAATGACATTGAGCAATATATAGAACATTTCCGACCATTTCAGCCGGTTTTCAATGCCTTCGATCAGGGAGATGACGGCCAGGTAGTTTTTTTGAGCTGACGCTGTGTCTTCTTTTTTTCCGGTGGATTCCACTGTGTTCCCTTTCGGTTGGAAGTTTCGGCGAAACGGTGCGGCATTTCTGCAAAGCAAGTTACCGGGAATCCGCCCGGAGGTCAAGGCGTTATCCGGCCGGGGGCGGCTGTAAGGGATTCCCGAAGAACAAAGATACCTGTTTGCGGTTGGGATGGTTTCAAGCAGATACCCGGCCGGATTTAGCCAAGCCCAGCCAACTCCTTTAAATTTTTACCTAAAATTCCTTCTTTTGCCTTTGCTGAAACCGGCAGCCGGTTGATTTCAGCCATTATCGCGCCATGATCATAGCCTTGGTCGGTTGTATCCGGGTACCCGAAGGGGCCGTCGGTGCCGTACAGGCATTTGTCCGGCCCCAATGCTTCGACGGCGGCCCGGCGCAGGGGCTCGTCCAGATACGGGCTGGACAGGTCGATGAAC
>DAIEHU010000415.1 GCA_027353395.1 Desulfobacteraceae bacterium | reverse complement strand
GACGATATCCGTGACTCGGCAGCGCTGGTGCTCATTCATGAGCTCACAAATGACGGCATGAAGATCAATGCGTATGATCCGGTGGCGGGCCGCAACGCCGGAAAGGTTTTGGCGGATAACCCCCTGGTCCGGATCTTGGATAACCAGTATGACGCTTTAAAAGGCGCTGATGCGCTGGCGGTGGCGACCGACTGGAACCAGTTCCGCAACCCCGGTTTCGATGCCATCCGGAAATCCCTCGCCGCCCCGGTGATTTTTGACGGCAGGAATCTTTATTCCATCCAGCAAATGGCAAGTTTGGGGTTCACCTATTTTTGCGTGGGACGGCCGCCGGTTGTTCAATGATGAATCTTTTTTTTGCCGTTCTATCGTCTTTTTTATATGCAGCGGCCTTTCCCAAATTGAATTTATGGGGTCTGTCCTTTATCGCCCTGGTTCCTTTTTTTGCGGTTCTGGATGGAAAGCATTCCGCCATTAAGCAGGCGGGCTACGGCCTGTTGTGGGGGGCCGGGATGTCCATCGGCATGGGCTATTGGGTTCTCCCGACCCTTTTGTACCATTATGAGACGCCGTTTGTCCGGTCCGTGATTTTTTTCTCCCTGTGCCTGGTGCTGCCGGTTGGATTGATATATGGTGTGTTCGCGTTACTCTATCGTTTTTTGCACCAGGACAGCCTGTTTTTCGATGCGCTCGTGATCCCGGCCCTCTGGGTGCTGCTGGAATATGTGAAGGAACGCCTTTCTTTTTTAATTCCCTGGGGCGGGCTTGCCTCTGCGTTGACGCCGTTCTCCACGTTTGTTCAGGCGGCGGACATTATCGGCGCTTATGGCATTGTGTTTGTGGTGGTGATGATTAATGCCCTGAGTTGCCGGTTTATCAAAGGAAGGCAACGGGGAAAAGCCTTTCCGGCCGGAGAGAGCCGCATTCAAAAAAGCATTTTTCCCCAATTTAAATTTTCTGGCATCCTTCCCCTGCTCCTCTGCATTTTGTTCATCGCCGCTTTTTCCTTTTATGGCATGTACCGGTTGAGAAAGATTGATGACCGGATTCGCCAGCAGACGTTTACCGGTGCATCCGTCCCCGTGACCCTTGTTCAGGGAAATTTCAGCACCAAGGAAAGATGGAGCGGGATGGGGTTTTATCAGCGGACCCTGACCTATTTGGAGCTGTCGCGGTCGAAAATTGCCGGGCCGCGGGTGATTGTATGGCCGGAAACCACTTTGAATTCTTTTAAAGACATCAATGACGTTTTTTTTTCCAAACTCATGCGGGCCATTGGCGCCAATTCCCTGCTGATTTCCGGAGGATTGAAAACAGACCCGGACACGAACGATGTGTATAATTGCGTTTATTTTATATCCGGAACCGGACGCCTTTCCCGCTACGACAAGCACC
>DAIEHU010000414.1 GCA_027353395.1 Desulfobacteraceae bacterium | reverse complement strand
ATCGAGGCGGGGAAGCCTCTGCCGGACAAGTATCGTTTCCTGCTTTTTGACGATAAGCGGGAAGTGGAACTGGTCTGGAACGGCAAGACGAACGAGGTCACGAACGTCGTGCTGCCCTTTCAGGTAATTGAGCAGGTGGACGAGCCGCGCGCCGAAAAGCCGGAAGAAATGGCCATGCAGCCGGGGCTGTTTGATGCGCGCGGACGCCAGCTCAAGGGCTGGACCAACAAGCTCATCTGGGGCGACAACAAGCTGATCCTCTCAAGCCTCAAAAACGGCCCCATGCGCGAGGAAATTGAAAAGCAGGGCGGCATCAAGGTGATAGCTATTGATCCCCCCTTCGATGTTGGCGCGGATTTTTCCATGGATATCGAAATCGGCCACGGGGATAAAACGGACACCTTCACCAAAAAGCCCAATATCCTGGAGGAAATTGCTTACCGGGACACCTGGGGCCGGGGAGCAGATTCTTTTATCAGTATGATTTATGAACGCCTGGTGCTGATGCGGGAACTGCTGGCGGAGGACGGGCTTTTTTTTCTGCACATTGGATGGAACATTAGCCATCATATTCGTCTTGTTCTTGACGAGGTGTTTGGGCAATCGAATGTTATCAATCAGATCATATGGAGAAGACAGACAGCGCATAGCGACATCGGCCAGGGTTCTCGGCATCTTGGGCGCATTCATGACGTTATTCTGCTCTATTCAAAATCAGATCATTTCACTTGGAATATGCAGTATCAGAAATATTCAGAGGAATACAAAGACAGTTTCTATAAATATATTGAACCTGAGACAGGTCGAAAATACCGTTTGAGCGATACTACAGCACCAGGCGGTTCATCAAAAGGGAATCCACACTACGAATTTCTTGGTGTAACTCGATTCTGGCGCTTTTCCCAAACCCGAATGAAAGAACTATACGAACAAGGGCGCATCGTTCAGACCAAGCCAGGAAATGTTCCACAGCAAAAACGGTATCTTGATGAAATGTCAGGAGTTCCTCTTCAGGATCTCTGGTTGGACATAAACGCGGTTCAACCTCAAGCAAAGGAACGAACAGGGTATTCTACCCAAAAACCAGAATTAATAATTGAAAGAATCATTTCTCTTGCAAGCAACCCCGGCGACCTTGTGGCCGACTTCTTCTGCGGGTCCGGCACCCTGGCTGCGGTTGCGGAAAAGCTGAACCGGAAATGGATTGTCTCGGACCTCGGCAAATTCGCTGTTCACACCACAAGGAAGCGCATGATCGGGGTTCAGCGGGGCCTCAAAGCCGAGGGGAAAAATTACAGGGCCTTTGAAATCCTGAACCTGGGCAAATACGAGCGCCAGCATTATATCGGCGTTAATCCCAACCTGCGGGAAGCCGACCGGCAAGCCCAGCTTGCGGAAAAGGAAAATGCCTTTCTGGAACTGATTCTGAAAGCCTATCAGGCCGAAAAGGTGGACGGTTTCG
>DAIEHU010000413.1 GCA_027353395.1 Desulfobacteraceae bacterium | reverse complement strand
ATAGTCCGCTTCGCTGTAAAACATGCGGGTGGGAATGCCGATGCCCCCGGATTCGCCTATGGTGATGACGGGGTTTTCCCCGCCTTCCCGGAGCTGGTTGACCATTGCCTCGATCATGGCGTGGGGCGTATAGGAATGGTGAATATAGTCCTTGTTGGCGGTCACCACATTGGGCTTGATCAGAATCCGGCCCCTTGGCCGCGCGTCCAGTTCTTCCATGCCTTCCCGGATGATGCCCTGAATGGCGTCCACATCATAGGTATCGCATTTGCGGATGATGACTTTCCTTGTCGCCATGGCCGCCTCCCTCTTGTTATCGATCCTGATCAAGATTTTTCAAACAGATGCTAAGATTTTTTCTTGAGTCATTCAATTTGAAATGTTATTATATTTAATAATGTGGCGAATTCAAGAACATAATGAAATAAGAAAAATTTGCCGGAAGCTCCCAGCGGCGGTTGCCAAAAAATACGAGCTTTGGAAGAATATCGTATTTCGGCATGGGCCTGAAAAGCTGAAGGAATTTCCCGGCTTTCACGATGAGGAATTAAAAGGAAACCGCTACGGACAACGCTCATCACGTTTGAGTTTGCAACATAGAATTATCTATACCGTGGAGCGTGATATTGTCACTGTTTTTGTTATCGACATAACCCCTCATAATTATTAGGATATGATATGAACCCAAGTGATCAGGCACAATTTGTTCCGGCAAAGCCCCAGGTTCCGCTTTCCACCGGTGAAGTCATCCGGATGCTTCGTGAATTAAAAGGCTGGACTCAGGCGGAACTTGCCAGACGTTGCGGCGTCACGCCAACGAACCTGAGCCTCCTGGAAAATGAAAAGGTTGAAATCGGGAAAAAGCGGGCGGAACAGATTGCCAAAGCCTTTGCCATCCATCCGGCCATTATTATGTTTCCCGAATATGAAGGTATGGAAATTAAGAAAGTGGCCTGATATGAAACAGGTTGAATATATCCGCCTTTCGGGGATTTTAATCAATAATGCCCGGAGATAATAATGGATTATGATTATGCGATTATCGGCAGCGGGTTCGGCGGCAGCGTGGCAGCCCTCCGCCTTTCTGAAAAAGGTTATAAAGTGGTGGTTCTGGAGCAGGGCGGCCAGGTCACCCCGGAGGACATTGAAGAAGGCGACAGCGATATCCGGCGGCTCAACTGGATGCCATCCCTGGGCATGTCCGGCTATTTTTCCCAGGATTTTTTCCGCCATGTCACACTGGTCCGGGGCGTCGGCGTGGGCGGGGGCAGTCATGTGTATGCGGCGGTCCTGTTAAAACCAAAGGATGGGTTTTATAACGATCCCGCCTGGTCCGGCATGGGAATCGACTGGAAAACGGAACTGGCCCCTTATTATGATACCGCATCATTCATGATGGGTGTCACTGAAAACCCGGCCACCGGTATTCAGGACGAATATCTCAAAAAAACCGCTGAAAAAATGGGGG
>DAIEHU010000412.1 GCA_027353395.1 Desulfobacteraceae bacterium | reverse complement strand
ATTTACTGTACGCACTTTATGAACATGGCATGGGACATACCGTGGCAGGCTGGACTGCAGTCGTTATTCTGGAGTCCTTCCTGGGAGGAAGCATCCTTTTGGCCATCGGTATTGTGGGTGAGTATGTTGGTAAAATTTATGAGGAGGTCAAAGCACGTCCGCTGTATTTGATTCAAAAAAAGACAAGAATATCCGATATACCGGGATAAACAATTTAATTTTGTAAAAACAAACCATTCTATTAAAAATCACGACAAAAAGGCCAGCCGTATCTATTCATCATTTTTTTATCATCCGGCAAAACACCTCTCGCGTCTTCTCCGCCGCCTGCCGCCAGGTAAACCGGGCCGCCCGGCCATACCCCTTTTGGGTAAGTGATTCCGACAGCGCATCATCTGAATAAATCGCCTTGATGAGATGCGCCAGTTGCTCCGGCTGATGGGGATCAAAAAACAGGGCCGCGTCCCCGGCCACTTCCGGAAGGCTCGCCGTGTTTGCGCACATCACCGGACATCCGCAGGCCATGGCTTCCAGCACCGGCAGCCCGAACCCTTCATATAAGCTGGGATAAACCAGGGCTCGCGCCCCTGAATAAAGGCAGGCCAGAGTGGTTTCATCCACATACCCGGTTTGATGAATTCTTTTCTTAAGGCCATATGCTTCGATTTTCCGCATCCACGATTTTTCTCCCCAGCCGCTCCACCCGCACAGAACCAGCGGGACATCCAGGCCGCACCGATGCAAGGCTTCAATCACCAGCGACAGATTTTTCCGGGGTTCCAAGGTTCCTGCAAACAGCAGGTATTCCGCAGGGATGCCCAGCCTTTTCAGAACAACCGATACATCCTCACCCGGTCTGGGATAGAAAAACGGGTCCGGCGCTTCCGGGATCACCGTAATTTGATTTTGTTTTATTTTAATATATTCAATAGCCTCTTGCAGGATAAATTCGGACGGCACAATAATGTGGTCCGCCTCCCGTATCCGTTTATTGAAAAAAAAATCGGAAAACCAGACCCTTTCCCTGGGGTGATGCTGCCGGAAATGCATCAGGGACAGGTCATGGAGGGTAAAAATCTGGGGAGTCGCATGGAAAATCCGCGCCGGGGTAAATGCCGTTTCGTGATAAATGTCATAGCGCCTTTCCAGCCTCCGGCGCACCCTGAATTCATACATCAGCCAGAAAAAAGACCGCAGCCCAAAGACCGCGGCATCGGGCAGCCGCCAGATATTGCCCGTATCCCGGATCCACCTGCCCGGTTCTGCCTGGTCCGGCATCCGCCGATAGGTCCGCCGGCCGTCAAAATAATCAACAGTGATGTCCGGATAACCATCCAGATGGGTGTAGAGATTGCGCACATACCGGGAAATCCCTGTCAACAGGCCGGTTAGCGGCGTGGCGTTTAATAATATGTTCATGACAGATGAAGCAACTTCCCGATTATGGGGAATAAAATAAAAATCCCGCTTAAATACAAGCAATTAAGGACGATCAGC
>DAIEHU010000411.1 GCA_027353395.1 Desulfobacteraceae bacterium | reverse complement strand
GGAGGATCTGGTCATTTTTGATCCGGAGGCAGCCGCGATTGTCAAGGAATGGGATATTTCCATTCAATTTTCCGTGCTGGCGGGGCCCAAAGCCTGGATCAGCTTCAAAGACGGGAGCTGCCGGGTGGAACAAGGGGAGAAAGGCGACCCGACGGTATGCCTGTTTTTCGTGGGTTCCGCGCACCTTAATAAAATGATGGACGGCAAAGGGTTTCCGATTCCGCTCAAGGGATTTAAAAACCTTGGATTTCTCTCAAAGGATTTCGCCAAAGTCACGGACCGGCTGGAATATTTTTTAAAACCAACGGATGCGCTACTATCGGCCCCGGATTACCTTGCCTTGAACACCCGGCTGTCCCTCAATACAGCAGCCTATGCGATCCGGGAAATCGGCCTTCATGATGACGTCGGAAAACTGGTGGCGGGCAGGGTGCCGAACGGGACCGTGGTGATGAAAATTTTGCCGGAGGGGCCTACGGTTCATATTGAATTTAAAGACGGCGACATTATTCCCGGCAAAGGCGAAGTGAATCATCCCCAGGCCTGTATGCTGATGAAGGACATGGCAGTCGCGAACGCGTTTATGAACAACAAAATGGACACATTTTCAGCCATTGCAACCGGCGAGGTCGAGATTCGGGGCCAGATTCCCATGCTGGACGCGTTGAGCCTGATTCTGGACCGGATACCGGTGTATTTAGGCTGAAGGCTTTAGGCTATGGGCTGTAGGGGAAAAGCATGCGGGATCACACAAAACTCAGAGCGTTTGCTCTGGCTGATGAAGTCGCAGTCTTGGTCTATCGGATAACGAGAATGTTCCCCAAGGACGAAATCTATGGATTGACGTCTCAGATGCGGAGAGCGGCGGTTTCGGTCTCATCGAACATCGTAGAGGGATGTGCCCGAGAGAGCCAAACGGAATACCTGCGGTTTCTTGAAATCGCGTTTGGCTCGTTAAGAGAGTTGCATTACCAATATGGTTTGGCACAACGTTTGGGTTACGCTGACGAATTTGCCGTCACTGAATGTGAATTGAAAATGTTGGAGGCCGAGAAGGTTTTGGGCGCTTTAATGCGGTCAATGCGAAGCAAAAAGCCTAAAAACCTACAGCCTACAGCCTAAACAACCTCAAGACTTAGAGGAATACCATGAAAACCTATACCTACGAAGCCTCCCAGGCCCTGTTCAAGCGAGCCGTCAACGTCATTCCCTGCGGAATATACGGCCATTTCAGCCCGGCCCCCCTGGTGCCGCCCACGGATTATCCGTTTTATGTGTCAAGGGCCAAGGGCCCCCGGTTCTGGGATGTGGACGGAAATGAATTCATTGATTATATGTGCGCCTACGGGCCCATGGTTCTGGGCTATAATTTTGATGCCGTGGACCGGGCGGTCCGGGAGCAGTATGATCTGGTCAATTGCGCCACCGCCCCGTCGCCGGTCATGGTGGAGCTGGCGGAAAAACTGGTGGATCTCGTCACGGTGGCGGACTGGGCGTTTTTCGCCAA
>DAIEHU010000410.1 GCA_027353395.1 Desulfobacteraceae bacterium | reverse complement strand
TTCCACCGTGGTCTTGGTGTCTTCCTCCCACCACACCTTCGCGTAGCCATTGCGAAGCAGGAGCGCGTCCTTGAACATGTCGTGCAGGATGAAGAAGCCGTCGTTCTGCTTCATCAGAAATGTCGGGGTGATCACGAAATGTATCCAACAATTGTTTCCATGCTGAATCATTCGCATGCAAATCCTCATGAACAATCGTGTCAAGCAAATCTACGGCTTCTATATCCGTCAAGTTTTTCAAATAATCTTCATTCACTTTTATGGTGTCTGTTAACATCTGATATTCACCAGCGTTTTCCTCGCTTTGCATTGAGGGATCAACTATATTGGGAAAACGAAGATCTTTCTGCGTCTCTTGGACTATTTTTACAGCTATATTAATGTCGGATTGTGTTAATCCCCACAGGTCAACCCAATTAACCGGATCATTGAGGCAATACCCATACAAATCCGTATCCCCACCGGCAAACCCAATCGGGTCTTTTGCCGTCCATCTCCCTGTCTCCGGGTCATAATCCCTAAATCCAAATCTGAATAGGCCGGTATCCCGGTCATAAAGTCCACCGGCGAACCCGAACGGCACGGTAAAAGCCGGATTGGTATCCTCGGGAATTCTGGGGACATCATACCAAATTAATTGACTTTTCCCTGTTGCTTTTTTTGCCCGGCAAAGAAAAGTAACAGAAAAATCCGCCCTGCGCTGCGGAAAGCTCCTTTTAAACCTGATGGGTTCCGTGGCGCTTGGTAAAAACTCATTGACAAGAATTGAGTATGGTATCCCATGAATTCCTGACCATGGCCACGGGCATCCGGGCATCCGCATATTCGAAGCGCATCAGCAGATTGTCCGGATCTAAATAGAACCGGATCGAAGCAAAAAAGAAATATCATTTATGATGATTTGTAAAAAATTTCTGATCAGATCTTCCGGCATGCAATTGCCTCACCGATTTCTTCAGCCACCTTTCGGGCGGCCCATACAGGGTCTTTCGCGTCCCTTATGGGCCGCCCGATCACCAGATAATCCGATCCGTCTAGAATGGCCCTGGCCGGTGTGACAATACGCCGCTGGTCGTCATCGCCCGTCTGCCAGGCTGGCCGGATTCCCGGCGTAACCGCGATGAATGCCTTGCCGCACAAGGCTTTGATCTGTTTCACTTCCTGTCCGGAACACACCACCCCCGCACACCCGGCAGCTTTGGCCATGGCCGCGCGTTTTTTGACCAGAGCCAATAGATTGTTTGAAAATTCCTCCGTAAACCCGGCCCCGGCAATATCTCCAGCGGAAACGCTCGTGAGTACCGTGACGCCCAGCACGCCAACATTGCCACCGCCGCCCGTCACTGCGGCTTCCAGCATCCGGGAGGATTCCCCGCAATGGACGGTGGCGAACCTCACCCCCATTCCCGCGACCCGGTTCATGGCCCGCGAAACCGTTGCGGGAATATCATGAAATTTTAAATCCAGAAAAATCTCCGTGGGACCGGCTTCCTGAATCATGCGGACGATCGA
>DAIEHU010000040.1 GCA_027353395.1 Desulfobacteraceae bacterium | reverse complement strand
GCCTCCAGGATGTTGATGACTTCAGTCATGCGGTCTTTTACGGAAATGCGCTCGGCGGCAATGCGCATTTCGCCGTCAGTCGAAGTCCTGTTGATCAAGTCGTGATAGGCGGTGATCAGCTCAAACAGATCGGTTTTCACCACTTCCGCGCCCGGATCGATCAGAAAGGCGCTTTTGTCCGGGTGTCGTGTAAACACGTCGTCTTCAAGCAGGGGACGGCCGGACAGCTCACCGGCCGCGGTCTTCATCTGGAGGTACTCCATGAGCTGATCTGCAATCTCCAGGCGCAGGTCTTCTTCTTCCGTATCCGCCGGGTCTTCCTGAAGGCGCGGCAGCAGCATTCTGGATTTGATGTGGGCCAAGGTGGCGGCCATGACCAGAAAATCGCTGGCCACTTCCACGTTGAGGGCTTTCATCCACTCCAGATAGGCCAGAAACTGGTCTGTGATCAGGGCGATGGGGATATCGTAAATATCCACCTCGTGCTTTTTGATCAAATGGACCAGCAGGTCCATGGGCCCTTCAAACACATTGTCGAGTTTTATTTCATAGGTTTGGCTGGGCATGGGCGTTTTAAAACCGCTTTTAAATTTTAATGGCCGCCCTGACTTCCGCAAGCGTTTCACCGGCCACCTGGACTGCTTTCTTTTCGCCCGCCGCCAGCATATCGTCAACAAGGCCGGGATGCGCGGTGTAATAAGCATTTTTTTCACGCATGGGCGAGAGGGCGTCCGTGAGGTGTTTTGCCATTATTTTTTTACACTCAACACACCCGATTTTTGCGGACCGGCAATCGGTATTGATGGCGGCAATCAGAGACGGGTCTGAATAAATCCTATGAAATTCAAATACATTGCACACATCCGGGTCGCCTGGATCGGATTTCCGTGCCCGCTGGGGGTCTGTGATCATTTGCGACACCGTCTTCATGATAGCGTCCGGCGTGTCCGACAGATAGATGGCGTTCTGATAACTTTTGCTCATTTTCCGGCGGTCGGTGCCCAGAATTTTCGCCATTTTGGTTAAAATGGTCCGGGGTTCCGGAAATACCGGGCCGTAAAGATAATTGAACCGGCGGACGATTTCCCGGGTCAGCTCAATATGAGGCGCCTGATCGATGCCCACCGGCACGCCATCGGCCTTATAGATGATGATGTCCGCCGCCTGGAGTACGGGATAGCCTAAAAAACCGAAGGTTGACAGGTCTTTGTTATTCAGCTGGTCAATCTGGTCCTTGTAGGTGGGGTTCCGCTCCAGCCAGGGAACCGGCGTGATCATGGACAGCAGAAGGAACAGTTCCGCATGTTCCTTGATATGGGACTGCACAAACAGCGTGCTTTTTTCCGGGGACAGGCCGGCGGATAGCCAGTCCACCATCATTTGCCGGGTGAATTCCCGGGTCCGGCCCGTATCCTCATAATCGCTGGTCAGGGCGTGCCAGTCCGCGATAAAGAAGAAACAGTCATAATCATTCTGCATGGAAATCCAGTTTTCCAGCGCGCCGTGATAGTTGCCGAGATGCAGGGGGCCGGTGGGCCTCATGCCGCTGACGATTCGTTTTCTGGGAGCCATTTGCGTATCCTGTTTTTATCCTGTGATGATGAAATGAATACATCCATCCGGTTTTAAAGAAGGCCGGCCGGTAAGGGAAGCAGCCAGCGTATCAGAGGAGTTACAAAATAAGTCATGAAAAGATCAAGCGAATTTGTGAATAAAAGCACAATCAAGATCAGCATTCCGAATCTTTCCAGGGGAATCAGTTTAATCTGGAGGCGTACCGGCAGGAGGGCTGTAACGATTCGGCCTCCATCCAGGGGCGGAATGGGAATCAGGTTGAACAGCGCCAGCACCACGTTGATGGTGACGCTGTAAAACAAGAATTTCAAAATAATGACCGACGCCGCTTCCGGAAGCGACGCCAGAACGCCGTGCGGAAAACGGATCAATATCCGGAAAAGAGCGGCGGACACAAGCGCCAGGCTGAAATTGACCGCCACGCCCGCGGACGCCACGGCAAGGGTCCCGGTTTTGAAAGGCCTCAACCTGGCGAAGTTAACCGGCACGGGCTTGGCGTACCCGAACAATATGGGGGCCCCCGATAGTTTCAGTATCAGGGGCAGAAGCAATGACCCGAACACATCCACATGGCTGACGGGATTGAGGCTGAGACGTCCAGCGTCACGGGCTGTGGTGTCGCCAAATTGGAGGGCGATATATCCATGAGCAATCTCATGCAGGATAACGGCGATCACGAGGGGGATGATAACGAGAAAAAAATCGATAAAATTAAAGTGCATGGACATAATCCTTTAAAAATTTGATTTCCTGTTCAGGGGTTTGTATGCGGCCGTTGAGTTTTTCCTCCATTACTGCCGACAGGATTTTTCCGAACAGGGGCGACGGTTTCAGGCCCAAGGCTTGAATATCCTTGCCCCCCACGGTCAGCCGGATGCTCCGGAGATCGGTCACAAAATACGAGATGGCCTTGACCAGCTTGCGGCTCGTGGTGATGGACATGACATACAGGATGAGTTCAATGCGCATATCCTTGAGTTCACGGTAAAGTTCGCCGTTGGAAAGCGTCGGGTGGCGGAGGAGCTGATTCATGCAGTTTTCAGCGGCCATTCGTTCCCTGACGAAGCGTTTTTGAAGTTTCGGGGGAATTTCAAATCGTTCGCAGAGGCCTTCTGCCCGGGTTTTGTCCGCATGATGGAGCATGACCAGAAAATAGACCGTCCATTTTTCATAGTTTTCTTCCGTAAACAGCAGGTCAAACCAGGCGATGACTTTTTTAGCAGCGTTCAGATACGCCATTAACTTCGTGTCCAGCGACATGGGCGCATCCACCACCTTGAGCAGATGGTATTCATTGAGGCGAATAATGGCGGGAATGGGGTTGTCTTCCTTCAGGATATGGGCAATCTCGGAGAAAACCCGCCGGCCGGACAATTGTTTGAAAAAATCCATTTTGACCGCGTTTTCAATTAAACCGGAGGTGAGTTTGCCGATCTTGAAGCCGAACCGCTGCTCAAAGCGGATGGCGCGGAACGCCCGGGTGGGATCTTCCACAAAGCTTAAATTATGGAGAATACGTATGGCTTTTTCCTTGATGTCCCGCTGGGCGCCGAAAAAATCGATCAGCCGCCCGAATGACTCGGGGTTCAGAGATACAGCCAGGGTGTTGATGGTAAAATCGCGCCGGAAAAGGTCGAGTTTGATGGAACTCATTTCAACGGTGGGCAGGGCCGCAGGTTCCTTGTAATACTCCATTCGGGCGGAAGCCACGTCAACTTTAAATCCGTCGGGAAAAATGATGATGGCCGTGCCGAATTTGTCATAGGCATTGACCCGTGCCCCGTAAAATTTTGCAAAGCGCTTGGCGAATAGAATCCCGTTGCCTTCCACCACGATATCGATATCGTCATTATGCCGGAATAAAAACATATCCCGGACAAATCCGCCCACCACATAGGCCGGATACCCGAATTCGTTTGCAACCGTCCCGATATGGGCCAGAATTGTGAGAATGGGTTTTGGCAATCGTTCTTTCATGAACGATATGATGTTTTTGGTGCGCGGATTTGAAGCCCCTTGTTTTTCTTCCGTCAGCCGGGCCTTCCGGTCCTGGGATTCCTGGACGAGAAGATTGAGGAGATCGGTGCGGGTAATGGCCCCGATGATTTTTTCATCTTCCATGACCGGCAGCACCCGCTGCTTGTTTTTGATGATTTTTTCCTGAATTTCCTGAATATCCGCATTCGGCCCGACAATGGCGAATTCCGACGTCATGTATTCCTTGATGGGGATATCGTCTAGGGCATGATAGAGTGCCTTTTCGATCACCTGCCGGGAAATGAATCCCACGAGCCGGTCTTTGCCGCCGGTCCATTCAACCACCAGAAGGGCGTTGATATTATACCGGGTGAGCATCTGGCGCGCCTGCTGGCAGGTGGTGCCGGAATCCACGGTGATTGCGGGGGAGGACATGATGTCAATGGCGCGGTTTTTGGAAATGAGATGTTTCTGAAGCGTCTCCATCAGAAGATTTTCCGTCTGGGCCAGGGTTTTATCCTTGATAGTGGCGGCCGCAGCGGATTTGTGCCCCCCGCCGCCCAAAGCTGTCAGGATTTCCCCCACATCCACTTCAGGACTCAGGCTCCGGGCCGAAACATAGATTTTGTTTTTCATCAGAGCGATGCCGAACAGCGTGTTCAGAGATTCGATGCGCATCATCTTCTGGACCAGAAAGGCTAGGTCATGGATGTATTCATCGCAGGTTACGGTGGCAATCGTCACGTCAATGCCATTGATCCGGTGGTGTTCGGCGGCGTTGATCATATCGTTTAACAGGCTGATCTGGCGCGTATCCATTTCCTTGGCGATCAGACTGGCGATGGTGATGATATCCGCGCCTTTGGAGATCAGAAAGCCGGCCGCCGTAAAGTCTCTGGCCGTGGTGGAGGCGAACGTGAATGAGCCGGTGTCCTCATATATCCCCAGACACATGACCGTCGCCTCTTCAGGGGAAATGGGAATCCCCCGTTCCTGGATGACCTCCGTCAGAAGGGTGACGTTGGCGCCGGTGGGGCTGGCAAGCGCATAATGCGCCGTTATGTCATTTTTTGCCGGCGGGTGATGGTCGAAAATATGGATTTCCACATCGGGCCGGTTAATGATGCTGTCAAGAATGCCAATGCGGCCTGCCTGCCGGGTGTCAACGATCACCAGCCTGGTCACCTGCGACAGGTCGATGGTTTTAATATCGATCATGTCAAACAGATAGGACATAGAGCTGACAAAGAAATTTTTGGCGTTTTTTTCATTGAACGCCGGGGCCACGACAAGGGAGCCGGGATATAATTTATGGGCCGCCAGCATGGATCCGATGGCGTCGAAATCCGCGTTCGCGTGCGTGGTGATAAGGGTGAGCCCTCCGGTTGTCGATGGTTCTATCTGATTCAAGGCGCGTTCCTATGGGAAAAAGCCATTGTCAAAATTCCGGAGTCATGGCTTCGGGGCCGACTCTCTTGAGAGTTACCGATTGGTAACAAAAAAAAATCAATAGCGCAAACAAGTTCCGGTTATTTTTTGAATAACCGGACACGCCGGACCGGTCCGGGTGAATCGGGTAATCGCTCTTATGGCCGGGGAATTTGACAAATATCTAAAAAAATTTGTTTTATCCCCGATGATATGGTAAGAGCTATCCGGGTGGTCGCATCGGTGCTGTTTGGATGCGCCATGCATCTGTCATTTGGCCTTTGCAACACGGTGTAAATATTAAATATTTTATGCCGATCATGCAGAAATTGCAATCAAAGGAGGAAATATGCCGGTTTATGTGTGGGAAGGCAAGGGTAGAAGCGGTCAGATCCGGAAGGGGGAAATGGATGCGGCGAATGACCAGGAAGTCCGCAATAATCTATCCAGACAGGGCATCGCACCTGATAAAATAAAGAAAAAACCAAAGGACATATTTGAGAATTTTACATTCATGCAGCCCAGAGTGGTGACGCATGATGTCATTATTTTCTGCCGGCAGTTTTCCACCATGATTGATGCCGGGTTGCCTATTATTCAATGTCTGGACATCCTCCAGGCCCAGCAAGACAACCTGACGTTCAAAAAAATGCTGAAAGCCATCAAGGATTCCGTGGAAAGCGGCCAGACGTTGGCTGAGGCGCTCAAAAATTATCCGGATCAGTTTGATAATCTGTTTGTGAATATGGTGGCCGCTGGAGAAGCCGGCGGTATTCTGGATGTGATTTTACGCAGGCTCTCCGCCTACATGGAAAAGGCCGCCAAATTAAAAGCTCAGGTTAAAGGAGCGATGACTTACCCCATTGTCACACTGTGCATCGCCGTTGCGGTGGTCGCCGTGATTCTGGTGTTTGTGATTCCGGTGTTTGAAGAAATGTTCGCCAGCATGGGGGGATCGCTGCCCGCGCCGACCCAGGTGGTGGTCGCCATGAGCCGGTTTGTGCAGCACCGGATATTGTATATTATCGGTTTTATCGTTTTATTCCTAATGGCGTTCAAGCGGCTTCTGAAAACGGAAAAAGGCCGGGAGGGATTTGACGCCGCCATGTTGAAGTTTCCGGTCATCGGCGTTCTGATCCGGAAAGTCGCGGTGGCCAAGTTCACCCGGACCATGGGAACCATGCTTTCATCCGGTGTGGCGATTCTGGAAGCACTCGATATCGTTGCAAAAACAGCCGGAAACAAAGTCATTGAAAAAGCCCTGTATAAAGTGCGTTCAGCCATCGCCGAAGGCCAGACCATTGCGGAGCCCCTTTCGGAAACCGGTGTTTTCCCGCCCATGGTATGTTCGATGATCGCCGTCGGTGAATCCACCGGCGCCATTGACGCCATGATGGAAAAAATTGCCGATTTTTATGATGAGGAAGTGGACCAAGCGGTGGAAAACATGACCGCCATGATCGAGCCTTTCATGCTGGTCTTTTTAGGTACTGTCATTGGCGGTCTGGTCATCTCCATGTATCTCCCCATCTTCCAGATGGCGGGAAATCTATAGATCCCGTATCAATTTTCCGGTTATCCGGGTGAGGGCAATCTCAACTTGAAGGGTGACAGCAGGGATAAGTCCGCCAGAATGCTGTTTCGCAAGCTGCAATGGCTCATATTTTTCCGGGCGCTGTTTGCTGCGGTATTGCTGGGGTCTGCTGTTTTTGTAGGGATTCGCGACGACTTTACGTTTACCAGCTATCCGCTCATCGTGGTGAATGGGATCGGGCTGGTTTTATTATGCCTTTCCGGCCTGTACAGTTTCATTCTATATTACACCTCACGGCTTTCCATCCTCGGATACCTCCAGATTAGCCTTGACACCTTGCTGGTGACCGGCATTGTTTTTGTGACCGGCGGGTTTTCAAGCATCTTTTCTTTTTTATACCTGGTGGTCATTATTTACGCCAGCATGGTTCTGTTTAGACGCGGCGGCATGTTTATCGCTTTTTTTTGCAGCGTGCAATACAGCGTTCTGATCTCTCTCGAATACCAGGGAGCGATCTATCCCATCGGGTTTGCGTCCGATTTTGTGGCCAAAAATAGTAACTGGGATTATGTGCTGTATAAACTGGCGATTACCACTGCCGCCTGTTTTTGCGTGGCGTTTCTCAGCGGACTCCTGGCGGAACAGGAAAGGCGCGCCAAACAGGATCTGTGGGCCATGGAAGCCCAGGTCAGGCGGGTGGAAAAATTGGCGGCTATCGGTGAAATGGCTTCCGGGCTGGCCCATGAAATTAAGAATCCCCTGGCGTCTCTGTCCGGCTCCATTCAGTTTTTAAGGGAGGAGATTCCTTATGATCCGGATCGGGACCGGCTGATGGATATCATTCTCAGGGAGGCGGATCGTCTCAGCGCGCTGGTGAATGATTTTTTAATGTTCGCCAAACCACAGCCCGGAAAAACCCAGCTGGTGGAACTGGATACCGCCATTGATGAGATCATCAAGGTGTTCACCGCGGACAATCGCCGCAACCGCCGTATCACGGTAACCCAAAAACTGGATGAAGACGTGGTTATTGAAATCGATCCGGAGCATCTGCGGCAGATGTTATGGAATTTGCTGCTGAATGCGGATGAGGCCATTGCGGGAGAAGGCCATATTGACATAAAAATGACATCGTTAGACAGGAATTATGCCAGCATCACCATTGCCGATGACGGGTGCGGCATGACGGAAGAGACCATGAACTTAATTTTTGATCCGTTTTTTACCGTCAAACCCAAGGGAACCGGCCTAGGTCTATCCATTGTGCAACGGATTATCTCCTCATATAACGGCTTGATTGATGTCCGCAGCGAACCCGGAAAAGGAACCGCCTTTACCGTCAAATTGCGGCGCCCTTCCCGTCTCCTGGGGCGCATTATAGCCTCCGGATCTCTGAAATAACTTGCTATCAAAACACAGCGTGAGCGGCAGGGCAGGGCCGGTTGTTTGCTTGTCCGCCGTTTTGATATGGTGCAAGTTAGTCTTGACACCCAAAGCCAAATGGGGTAGCAACGCCCAATGCATCAATATTCCCGTAAAATGAATCATGCGTCCGTTCCGGCACATGATTTTTCATATTTAAATGGATGAGCGGTAACATGAGCGAGATCAGAGAAACAGCCACTGATGTGATTCAAAGACGAAAAGAAAAAATCCAGGCGCTGGTGGAAGCCGGTGTCGAACTCTTCCCCAACGACTATCGGATTTCCCACACGGTGCAGGATATCCAGCATCTTGTGGAGGGTAAATCCGGCGATATTTCCGGAGAATTTTCGGTTTCCATGGCCGGTCGCATGATGGCCGTGAACCTGTTTGGAAAATCCGCGTTTATCCGTTTCCGGGACCGCACCGGCCAGCTTCAAGCCTATATCCGGATGGATAAAGTTGGCGCGCCGGCGTATGCAATGTTTAAGAAGCTGGATATCGGCGATTTTGTAGGCATGACCGGCGGGCTGTTTCAAACCAAAACCGGTGAATGGACCCTGCTGGCCGATTCCATAAGGCTGCTGTCCAAGGCCATGCGGCCCCTGCCGGAGAAGTTCCACGGCCTGAAAGATCCGGAAAAACGGTATCGCCAGCGGTATCTGGATCTCATCATGAATGGGGATGTCCGTGAATTGTTCATGAAACGTTCCCGAATGGTCCAGGCCATCCGGGCGTTTCTCCTGGACCGGGCGTTTCTTGAGGTTGAAACCCCGATGATGCAGCCGCTTCCGGGCGGCGCGGACGCCAAGCCCTTTAAGACGTTCCATAACTCCCTGAGCATGGATCTTTTCTTGCGCATCGCCCCGGAGCTGTATTTAAAACGGTTGATCACCGGCGGATTTGAACGGGTTTTTGAGATCAACCGGAATTTCAGGAATGAAGGCATTTCCACGCGGCATAATCCGGAATTCACCATGCTGGAATTTTATCAGGCATACGCAACCTATGAGGATCTTATGACCATGACCGAAGAAATGTTCCGGGACGTGGCGCGACAGGTGACCGGCTCGGCGCGGATTGTGTATCAGGGCGAAACCATTGATTTCGGCGAAACATGGCGGCGTCTGCCCATGCTGGAATCTTTGGAAAAAATCGCGGGGGTGGATCCTTCTATGCTGGACAGCCGGGAACAATTACTTGATTTTGCCGGGTCCAAAGGCATCTCCTTTGGCGGCGAGTCTGATGACATGGGCATTGGGAAGATATTGACCAAACTGTTTGATGTGCTGGTGGAGCCCAAACTGATTCAGCCGACATTTATTACCGGTTACCCCATTGAGGTGTCTCCCCTTTCCCGCCGGAGCAGCCGCCAGCCGGAGTTCGCCGACCGGTTCGAACTGTTTATCGCCGGCCGCGAGATCGCCAACGGGTTTTCCGAGCTCAATGACCCGGAAGACCAGAAAAACCGGTTTGTGGAGCAGTTGAACCACAAGGAGGCGGGAGATGAAACACCTCACATGATTGATGAAGATTATATCACGGCGCTTGAATATGGCATGCCGCCCACCGCCGGCGAAGGCATCGGCATTGACCGGCTGGCCATGCTGCTGACGGACTCGGCATCCATCCGTGACGTGATTTTATTCCCGCACATGAAGCCCGCGGAAAAATTATAATACCTATACGGACTGGTTCATGTCTTTCGAATATTTTATCGGCGGCCGCTATCTCCGGTCCAGACACAAGCAGGCGTTCATCTCCTTTATTACCTTTCTGTCCATGGCTGGCGTCACCGTCGGCGTGATGGCGCTGATTATTGTGATCGCGGTGATGTCGGGCGCGGAATCCTATTTTACAACCCAGATTCTGGGGGTGGAATCCCATGTGATTGTTCGTCATCACGGCAGCACCATTTCGGATTATCAGAATGTGATCAAGAAAGTTAAATCCCTGCCAGGCGTCGTGTCGGCCGCCCCCTTTGTGTATACCCAGGTCATGCTGCGATCCGCATCCGGAATTTCAGGGGCTGTATTGCGCGGCATTGATCCGGAAGCCGGTGATGAGCCGATCAAAGGCTATACACGGGCGACGCTGATGGAGAAAATAAGACCTCAGACAATGACCGGATCCACCGCAAAAGCGCCGGGGATTGTTCTGGGCAAGGAACTGGCGGCGTCTTTAGGCGTTTCGGCGGGTGATTCCCTTTATCTCATATCCCCCAGGGGCATGATGTCCCCGGTGGGCCAGATACCGACCATGAAGCGGTTTGAAGTGACCGGTATTTTCGCATCCGGATTCTATGAATATGACGCCTCCCTGGTGTTTATCCATTTGAAAACCGCTCAACAGCTTATCAAGATCGGGGATTCGGTTTCCGGCATCGGGGTCCGGATCCGTGACATCTACCAGTCGGGACAGATATCCGAGAAAATTACCAATATGCTTGGTTTTCCATTTTGGACAACCGACTGGATGGAAATGAACCGGAATTTCTTTTCCGCTCTCAAGCTTGAAAAAAAGGCCATGTTTGTGATTCTGACCCTGATTATTATGGTGGCGGCGTTTAATATCGCCAGCACCCTTATTATGATGGTGATGGGCAAGACCCAGGACATCGCCATCCTGAAAGCCATGGGGGCCACGGACCGGAGCATCTGGAAAATTTTTGTGTTTAACGGCACTGTCATCGGATTGATCGGCACCGGTATCGGGGTTGCTCTGGGAATCCTGTCCTGTTTTGTGTTAAAGCATTATAAATTTATCAAACTCCCGGGGGATGTGTATTATTTTACCAGTCTTCCGATTCAGCTGGAGTTTTTGGATGTGCTCGCCATCGTCATCGCCGCCATGGGGATTTGTTTTCTGTCAACATTGTATCCGGCGTATAAAGCGTCGCGGATGAACCCGGTCGAGGCCCTCCGGTATGGATAATAAAAGCATTCTTCCGGAAATCATGCCTGCGGCGGCAACCAGCGGCATGGCGTCTTCCTCTCCCCTCATCGTTTTGCGGGATATAGAAAAGAGCTACCGCAGCAACGGAACGGAAATCAATGTGCTGGATCATTTGTCCGTGGATATTCATGCCGGCGACACCATCGCTATTGTCGGGGAATCCGGAATCGGCAAGTCCACATTCCTTCACATTCTGGGGTCTCTGGACCAGCCGGATGCGGGCGTTTTTTTGTACAACCGGAAAGATGTGTTCCAATTCGACAAGAAAAGACTGGCGCATTTCCGGAACACCACCCTGGGGTTTGTGTTCCAGTTCCACTACTTGCTGCCGGAATTCACCGCTCTGGAAAATGTGGCGATGCCGGGGATGATACAGGGCCTCAAAAAAGCCGATGTCCAGGAACCGGCGCAATCCCTTCTGGTCCGGGTGGGGCTCGAAAACAGAATGCATCACCGGGTCCGGGATCTTTCCGGCGGAGAACAGCAGCGGGTGGCCCTTGCCCGCGCCCTGGTCATGAAACCGCAGGTATTGCTGGCCGATGAACCCACAGGGAACCTGGATCAGAAAAACAGCCATCAGGTTCATGAATTGTTGTTTGAATTGAACAACGAACACCATATGACCATCATTACCGTGACGCACAACATGAAGCTGGCGGGGTATATGAAACGGCAGATGACGCTCGTGGAAGGGAAACTGGTGGAAATTGAATGAAATTCAATAAACACAGCAATATCATGACTGGCGTGGCGGTTTTCTGCTGCCTGTGGTTCGCCGCCGGCGCCGCCCATGCGGAAAACAAGGTTCTGGTCAGGAAGCTGGTGGTTCAGGGCAATCATCGCATTGAATCGGATGCGATTCTGCGGGTGGTCAAAACGAAACCCGGTGACCCTTACAATGCGGCCCTTTTGTCCGAAGACCTTCAGTCCATCTATGCCATGGGATGGTTTGATGATGTCCGGGTGGAGGTTGAAAAAAAGGCGGATGGCAATACGGTTTTTTTTGCCGTTAAGGAGAAACCCACCATCCGTGAGATAAAAATTACCGGCAATGATGAGATCAAAGAGGATAAAATAAAAGAGGCCATTGATATCAAGAGCGGGTCAGTGCTCAATATTTTTAAAATCCACCGCAATGTCCTGGCCATTCTGGCCCTGTATAAGGCGGAGAATTATCACGCCGCAAAGGTCACGTACAAGATTAATTCTCTGGATCACAATCAGGCGGATCTGGAATTTGTCATTAAAGAAGGCGAAAAGATCCGTATTAAAACCATTTCCTTTGACGGCAACACCGCTTATACCGCCAAGGAATTGAAAAAAAAGATGAAAACCTCGGAAAAAGGTTTTTTCTCGTGGTTGACCTCCTCGGGCGATTACGACAAGGAAAAGCTCCAGCAGGATGTCTATACCATTACGGATTTATATCAGAACAACGGATATGCGGAAGCCAGGGTCGCCGACCCCGAAGTGACCTATAAGGACCAGTGGATTTATGTTCTGATCAAAATCAATGAAGGCCCCCGTTTTAAAATGGGAAAGGTGGATCTGGCCGGAGAGTTCATCTTGCCGAAACAGGAGATGCTTTCCAAGCTTACCGCAGGCAAGCAAGCGTATTACAACCGGGAGGCCATCCGGAAGGATATGATGACCTTGACCGACATGTACGCGGATCAGGGGTTCGCTCATGCGGAAATTGTTCCGGACATCAATATGGATCACGAAAAATTGACGGTTGATCTGACCTTCCACCTGAAGAAGAACGAGCCCGTGTATTTTGAGAAAATCAATATTCACGGGAATACCAAAACCAGAGACAAGGTCATTCGCCGCGAGTTTAAAGTCGCCGAGCAGGAACTATACAGCAGCAGCAAATTGAAACGAAGCATCGCCGACCTCTACCGGTTGGACGATTTTGAAGATATTAAGGTAAACCCCCAGCCAGGGTCTGCTCCGGACAAGATGAACCTGGATGTGGAAGTGAAGGAAAAAGCCACGGGGACCTTTACCATCGGCGGCGGATACAGCGGCATAGACAAATTATACGCCATGGCCTCTGTTTCGGAACGGAATTTCATGGGCCGCGGCCAGATTCTCGAATGCGCTGTTCAGACCGGCGGCACGGCTCGGCAATATACCATGGGGTTTACAGAACCGTGGCTGTTTGACATCCCTTTGTCCGCTGGGCTGGACCTCTATAAAATGACCCGGGATTACACCGATTATAACCGTGACAGCACCGGCGGCGGCATCCGTCTGGGATATCCGCTGTTTGATTATGTGCGCGGGTATGTCCGGTATGGATATGATGCGAGCACCATCAGCAATATTTCAGTGGCGGCGTCCCCTTATTTGCTGCCTGGACGCAGCACGGAAAGCAGCATATCTTTCAGCGCCACCTACGACTCCAGAAACCGGATGTTTAATCCTTCCGAAGGCTCCAAGCATGATTTCACCATACAGTATTCAGGTCTGGGCGGGAACGTCGGGTATACCAAATTAACGACGGACACCGGCTGGTATTTTCCGCTTTTCTGGAGCACCGTGGGTTTCCTTCACGGCGAAGCCGGCCATATCATCAAGGATTCAAGCAAGTATCTGCCCGATTACGACCGGTTCTATCTGGGCGGCATCAATTCCGTGCGGGGATATGGATGGCGGGATATCAGCCCGATCAATGCCGATAATGTCAAAATCGGTGGAACGGATTACGCCCAGTTCAATGCGGAATACCTGGTTCCCATTATCAAGGACAGCGGTCTGGTGGGTCTGGTGTTTATGGATGCCGGCAATGCCTGGGCGAGTGAAGGGAATTCCTATAACGGGTTACGCAAGAGCGTTGGGTTTGGCGTCCGGTGGTTTTCTCCCATGGGTCCCCTGCGCC
>DAIEHU010000409.1 GCA_027353395.1 Desulfobacteraceae bacterium | reverse complement strand
AAGAGATAGCGGCCAAACAGGAGCTGTTTAAAGAAAATTATATCGACAAGGCCCAGATGCTGCAATTAAAACGGCAACTGGCGGAAAGCAGCGGAAGGGTGGGATCCCTGAAACAGAATATTGCCGAACTCCAGCAGAAAATTGAAGAATTTAAAATGCGGATCGTCAATATGCGGAACAAATATAAAGAAGAAGCCATCACCGAACGCGGCAAAACCCAGGACACTATTTTTGAGCTTGAGGAACAGCTCCGTCCCAAGGAAGACGCCATGGAACGGTTGACCATCCGCGCCCCCATCGCCGGTGAAATTCTCAATATGCGATTTCATTCCGACAGCGGGGTGATTCAGCCGGGTCAGCCGATCATGGAAATTGTGCCCAAAGATGCCCGTCTGATTATCGAGGCGCATATCCCGCCGGATAAAATCACCCACGTCAAGAAAGGGCAGAAAGCCAGGGTTCAGCTCTCCGCGTTTAACCGGAGGACGACGCCCCCGGTGGCGGGGGAGGTAATATATGTTTCCGCAGATCAGGTGACCCGGGAAACATCCACCGGCCAGCAGACATCATTTTACCTCGCTCATATCCAAGTGCCGGAGAAAGAGCTGAAAGCCATCGGCGCGTACTTATCGCCCGGCATGCCCGTTGTCAGTTATATTGAAACAGACCAGCGGACCATCATCGGCTATCTGCTGGACCCGATTCTTGAAATGCTGGACCGGTCCCTGCGGGAGCCCTGACCGGACCAGCAAAAGCTTGTAGGAGCGAAGCCTATCCGCGCCCCTACAAGCGCGCGTAATGTGCGCCCTCTACGGTTTCTTTTACAAGAGAGGTTTTTCAGCCATGAAATATTATCGCTGATATTGTATATTCAATATTCAATATTTACCACAAGCTAAGTAAGTTAGAGGTGTTAAGCCGCTTTTGGCGGGTTCCTTCTTCCCTAACCGTGCGCATACGGCTGTATTTTCTAAAAAAAACTTGACAATACAACATATGTATGGGATTTATAGCAAAATTTTAATACACTATAATCATTGCATGTCGCGGTTAAACGCCGCATAATAGACACAGCGGAAATTAAATATGGAAAAGCTGGCTAGATATAACCAGCAAGTGGTTGAATATAGCCATTCCGCGGATGGAAAAACCGGGAATCGGTTCGCAGAAAAAATATTGATAGAAACATAGTTGCTATAATGGTAAAGTCAAGGGGCATTAAACAAGAATGGCATGTAGTTTGCAAAAAAACTCGTTTTGTGGAAAGGAGCTATACGGAATCCAAATCAGATTTTTTATTTTTTTTATAAATACAGTGTTGAGAAAACATGATCGGCGAGGGGAATTTGCAGTATCCGTTCGATAGTGTCGGGCATTGTATTTTTAACATATCGGGCGACATCGGTCAGGTGCCATAGGTCAGATACAAAACAAAAAAATAATAAAATTCAGAACAGATCAAAACAACAACAACAAACTCTAAGGAGGACAGAATGGCTTACACAGATTATTTGGATG
>DAIEHU010000408.1 GCA_027353395.1 Desulfobacteraceae bacterium | reverse complement strand
AAGTGGGTCGATAGATGTATAAGTGCTTTGTATCATAGGGTTCTTTGCTTTATGATGTCAACAGAAAAACAATATGATTAAAAATCAATATATTATACAATATTTAGACATCTGGCCGGAGCGTATGGGCGCGTTCAAACAAGCATCCGCCGGAATGACACGCCCGCATATTTCCGCTTGCAATTTGCAGGGGTTGCATTTAAAAAAACGACTATTAAACTGATGATGTAAAATTTTTATAGATATGAGTTATGAAACAGGCAAACGCCACCCAGACTCGTCCGGGCGGCGTTTTTTATTTGGCGGCGTTTTACAGGACCATCTTATTTGAAAGGGGCGGAAAAATGGCCCGCATGCTTGTGATTGACAACTATGATTCGTTTACCCATAACCTGGTTCAGATGCTTTTGGGGTTTGACCTTGAGATAACGGTTCTCCGAAGCGATAAAATCAGCGTTAGAAAAATCGCCGGGCTTGCTCCCGACGGGATTTTGATCAGTCCGGGGCCAAAAGACCCGGGAAGCGCCGGGGTGTCAGTCCCGTTGATAAAGGCGTTTGCCGGTAAAATTCCGATTCTGGGGGTGTGCCTGGGAATGCAGTGCATTAATGAGGCTTTTGGCGGCGAGACTGTTCTGGCGCCTGTTCCGGTGCATGGAAAAACAAGCGAGGTGCATCACCATCAGCAGTCCATTTTCAAAGGCGTGCCGTCACCGTTTACGGCGGCCCGGTATCATTCCCTGGCCGTTCGCATCGCATCAGATAACCTCCGGGTCACAGCCGCCACCGGCGACGGGGTGATCATGGGCATCAGCCATGCAACCTGGCCCCTGGTGGGCGTACAGTTTCATCCGGAGAGCTTTATGACCGACCATGGACTTACGCTAATGGAAAATTTTTTAAATTTGATGAATTGATTATCAAAAAACGCCAACCATCCACAAAACTATGTATGCCAATCCCCCTGTGTCAGGATAGATGTCGCCTCGGAATGGGAATTTGATATAGAAAGGGGGCAGGAGATGTCTAATGAAATATTCCCTGGAAATAAAAGAATTGGTGGTTCAAAAAAAGCTCAACGGCAATCGGAGTGTTAAGGAATTATCCGATGAATTTGGGATCAGCACATGGACGATCCGTCAATGGCTTCACGACTATCAGGAAGGCGGAATGGCCGCCGGTAAAGAAAGACGGCCACGGGACTGGACTCCCCAGGAAAGATTTGAAGCATTATTAGAGGCCTCGCGATTGCCGGAAGATGAACTGGGAGCCTGGTGTCGAAATAAAGGTCTGCATACCCACCATTTAAAAAGCTGGAAACAGGATGCGATTGCCGGATGTTCAAATCATGCAGCAACCCGCCCTAAAACAGACAGGCCTTTTGAAAAAGAAAACAAAAGCCTGAAAAGGGAACTCAGCCGCAAAGAAAAGGCCCTTGCTGAAATATAGTAAACGCATTAATTGATGCAGCATAAAGACGCTAATTGCTCATTCGGTTTTGCATGGTCCTTAAGATATTTT
>DAIEHU010000407.1 GCA_027353395.1 Desulfobacteraceae bacterium | reverse complement strand
GCGTTTCACACAAAACAAGACATTAAAAAGATCGAATTTGATACGGATCGGGATTTTTTCATGTCAGGCGAAGAAGCGCAAAAATACGGACTCATCGATTATGTGATCAATAACCGGGACGATCTTGATAAAATTATAAAAACGGAGGCCTGATATATGACAGCAAAGGGCGATAACGGGACAGATAACCTGTTCTGCTCATTTTGCGGTAAAAATCAGCAGGAAGTCAAAAAACTGATCGCCGGACCCGCAGTGTATATCTGTGATGAATGCATCCAGTTATGCAGTGAAATCATCGAAGAAGAAGTTGTCAAAGAGACGGACCTCAGCGGGCGGATCATCACCCCGGCTGAAATCAAGGAAAAACTGGATGAATACGTCATTCAGCAGGATTATGCCAAAAAAGTGCTTTCCGTCGCGGTTCACAACCATTACAAACGACTTGAAACCAACGTAAATACGGACGATGTTGAAATCCAGAAAAGCAATATTCTGCTCATCGGCCCCACCGGGTCCGGAAAGACCCTTCTGGCCCAAACCCTGGCCCGGTTTTTAAACGTGCCCTTCACCATTGCCGACGCCACGAGCCTGACGGAAGCCGGATATGTGGGCGAGGATGTTGAAAATATTGTTCTGTCGCTGCTTCAGAACGCCGACTATGACGTGGAAAAAGCCCAGCGGGGCATTGTATATATTGATGAAATTGATAAAATCGCCCAGATGTCGGACAATCCGTCCATCACCAGGGACGTGTCCGGCGAGGGCGTGCAGCAGGCGCTTTTGAAAATTATCGAAGGCACCACCGCCAGCGTTCCGCCCAAAGGGGGGCGAAAGCATCCTCAACAGGATTTTGTAAAAGTAGACACCACCAATATTCTGTTTATTTGCGGCGGCACCTTTACCGGACTGGATAAGATTGTCCGGCGGCGGCTGGGCTCGAAACTCATGGGGTTCGGCGCAAAAGTGGTGAGCCAGGCCGAAACCAGCACCGGCGACCTCCTCAAAATGGTTGAAACCGAAGATTTAATTAAATTCGGCATGATTCCGGAATTCGTGGGCCGGCTGCCGGTGGTGGCATCCCTTCAGGAGTTAGATGAACAGGCGTTGATTCAGATTCTTACCCAGCCCAGAAACGCCATCATCAAGCAATTCCAGAAACTGTTCGAGATTGAAGGGGTCAATCTCCGGTTTACTGACAGCGCGCTGGCAGCCATCGCCGCCGGCAGCTTAAAGAGAAAAGCCGGGGCCCGGGGCCTTCGGGCCATTCTTGAATCCGCCATGCTCGACATCATGTATGAACTGCCATCCATCGGCGGCGTGAAAGAATGCGTGGTGGGGGAAGAAGTGATCATCAATAAGGAAGGCCCGATCCTGTTGTACGAAAATTCCAAAAAAAAAGCGTAATCATTTGATTCTATTTGACACTTTAACAATCCAAACAGCTTGTTATTCCATTTTGCATTCAAGATGACATCAAGGCGGCAAGCAGAAGGCGACGCAGGCTTACTGTTTGTAAGTCGAG
>DAIEHU010000406.1 GCA_027353395.1 Desulfobacteraceae bacterium | reverse complement strand
AAATATATATAATTTTAAATCCTTGACGCGAATGCGGATTTCAAGTACGTTTTTGCAAAAACGGCTGACAGGCCCACACGGAAAGCGGGCGGCAGGATATTTGAAACCCAGGGAATGCTTCTGGTTTTGAGATAATATGATAACGGATTGAATTGATAAGGAAAAAATTATGGCAACAGAATTCGCCAAACTCATTGTTGATGGAAAGGAATTGCAACTGCCGGTAATCACGGGAACGGAAGGCGAAAAAGCCATTGATATCCGAAGTCTGCGGGCTGCCACCGGATACATCACCTATGATCCGGGGTTCGGCAACACCGGCTCCTGCAAAAGCGCCATCACCTTCATGGACGGCGAAAAAGGCATCCTTCGGCACCGGGGCATTCCCATCGAGGAGCTGGCGGAACACTCCACGTTTGTGGAAACCGCTTATCTCATCATCAACGGCAAACTGCCGAACCGGAAAGAACTCATCCACAACAGCATCATGCTCAACGACCAGTCCATGGTTCACGAGGATATGCGGAATTTTTACCAGAATTTCCCGCGGCTTTCCCATCCCATGGGCATTCTGTCCGCGATGGTGAACGCCCTGCGCAGCTTTTACCCGGAACTGATGCAGACCGACGAGGATTTCCAGAAAGTCGCCATCCGGCTGCTCTCCAAAGTCCGGACCATGGCCGCCATGTCTTATAAGATTTCCCGGGGCCACAAGGTGATTTATCCGAGGCCCGACTATACCTACTGCGCCAATTTTTTGAACATGATGTTCGACAGCCCGGTCAACCCTTACAAGATGGATGAGGATCTGGTGAATGCCTTGAACACCTTCTGGATTCTTCATGCCGACCACGAGCAGAACTGTTCCACATCCGCCGTCAAGACCGTGGGCAGCGCCAAGGCCAATATATACGCCTCCATTTCCGCAGGCATTTCCGCGCTCTGGGGCACCCTGCACGGGGGCGCCAACCAAAAAGTCATTGAAATGCTGACGGAAATTCATAAAACAGGGATTCCAACCAAGGACATTGTGGAGCGGGCCAAAAGAAAAGACAACCCCTTCCGGCTCATGGGTTTCGGGCACCGGGTATATAAAACCTACGACCCCAGGGCCAAAATCATGAAAAAAGTCTGCGACAAAGTGCTGCCTAAACTCAATATTGAGGATCCCCTGCTCGATATCGCCAAACAACTGGAGGCGGCGGCCTTAAGCGATGCGTATTTCATCGACAAGCACCTGTATCCCAACGTGGATTTCTACTCTGGCATCCTGCTCCGGGCCATGGGCATTCCCACCAACATGTTTACCGTCATGTTCGCCATCGGCCGGCTGCCGGGCTGGATCGCCCAGTGGAAGGAAAACAACGACGACATGGAGCAGAAAATCACCCGGCCCCGGCAGATTTATATGGGAGAGACGGTCTCGCCCTATATCCCCTTATCCAAACGGGGGGAATAATCCGCCCTTTGCCCCAATTTGACCGAAGCGGATAGTCCGAGGTCTTATTCCATTTTGCATTCAAGATGACA
>DAIEHU010000405.1 GCA_027353395.1 Desulfobacteraceae bacterium | reverse complement strand
GAATCCTTAAACAGCAAACTGACCCTGGATTACACAAATGCCGCGTGGTTCAATAAAACCGTTTTTGAAGGCGTTTACAGCGCTGCGGATCAGACAAACGAGGGGATCACAAAAAAAGAAACCTCGGCTGAAAAATACATGGGTTCCAATAAAACCGGCTATAATTTGACGGAGGCCAGCTATTTATTTCTACTGGGCGAATACACCTACGACCTGTTCAGCGGGTATTATTATCAGACCACGGCCAGCGTCGGCTATGGCCACCGGCTTATCAAAACAGACCGGCAGATCCTTGAGGTGGAAGCCGGCCCCGGCTACCGGCTCAGTTCCATCCGGGAACCCGGCGACGGTGATGACGGCGAGGAAGTCATCGCCAGGCTGTCCGGTATGTATAAACTCAAATTAACAGAAAAATCAGACTTCCAGCAGGACGTGACCGTGGAAACCGTCAAAGAGACCACCATCACCAAATCGGTTTCCGCTGTCACAGCCCAGATTGTGGGAGCGCTTGCCATGAAAGTCAGTTTCACCCTGCGCCATGACTCCAGCCCGCCAGCAAACAGCGAGAAAACTGACCGGCAAACCGCACTGACGCTGGTGTACAGCTTTTAATATTGAAAATTGAAATTTTAAAAAAAACCGCATGACCGGTTGGCTGATTCCCTCTGGACGTGCGGCTTTTAAATGCGGGAAAGCGACAGGTTATTTCGTCCCAAGATTGCGGAACGCTTTTTTGCTCGCCCCGCACACCGGGCATTTCCAGTCATCCGGCAAATCTTCATACCCCGTGCTTTTTTCAATTTTGCCTTTCCGGTCTCCTTTGCCGGGATTATAAATATACCCGCAACTTTGTGTCTGACACTGCCACATCTCTTCCGGTAACGCCATTTTCCCCTCCTTGAATTTTCCATAGATTGCATCGTTGTTCACTGGTTGCCGAATCCATTTTGATACCCGCAGTCCGGGCAGACCCAGGTAATGCCGTTACAGGACATGCCCCAGACATTTTCCTCCATGCAGGCCTGACAGATGGCGAATCCGCATCTGCATGTCCAGCAAAAGGGCACCATCCGGCCGCAGCAATGGCACACACTGTTTTTCCCCCGGCGCCGCCGGTCGCGCCGCGCTATGGTTTCTTTTGTTTCTTCAAAGAGTTTTGCCATAAAAGGGTTATTGAAAAATTACGCGGTCATTGTCAAGGAACTTGTCTTCTTTCCCGTCAGCGGCGTTCCAAAATATAAAAATCTGCTTTGAAAATGCCAATAAAGGCATTATGATTATCATTAAATGTTCGCTAAAGCGGTATCGCAATCCGGCGGGCGACTTTATCATGCATCATCCGAAGCGGAGGAATACGTATGCCTATCAGAGCGTTATTGCAAAAATCGGAAAAATTTGAAATCGAACGGTATCGAAAACCCAAAGACAGCAAAAAGCTGGCCGCCACCCATATGCCTTATTCAGGCTCTCCTTTTAATCATCCTCATGACCCGGAAAAAATGGTGCTGGTGGTGGATCCCTATTTCACCAGCACCTTTTATTATGAATTTAAAAAA
>DAIEHU010000404.1 GCA_027353395.1 Desulfobacteraceae bacterium | reverse complement strand
CAACGCCCAACTGACAGACACGGGCCTGGAAGATATTCTGGACAGGAACGGCGTTCTGGTGGTGGAATGGGCCAGCCGGCTGTCCCCCGGCTATTTAGCGGAAGACATGGCCATCGCCATTACGCTCCCCGATGAATCCCCCAGCGCATCCCCGGACGCATCTAATGATGAATTCACCCGGAAAATAGCGCTATTTTTTTATGGACGCCCAAAAACAAATTTGATAGACCAGCTCAAAAACACATTTTCAGGAGATTAAGAGGGGAATTATGGCACTTATCGTACAAAAATACGGCGGCACCTCCGTAGGCGACCTGGACCGGATCCGCAACGTCGCCAGGCGCGTCGCCAAAACTTATGATCAGGGCAACCAGGTGGTGGTCATCCTTTCCGCCATGAGCGGCGTCACCGACAATCTGATCAAAACCGCTGAAAAAATAACGGAATTTCCGGACAAACGGGAAATGGACGTGCTGATGGCCACCGGCGAGCAGACCACGGTGGCGCTCATGGCCATCACCCTGAAATCCATGGGATACCAGGCCCAGTCCCTCTTGGGATATCAGGTGGGAATACTTACCGACAGCCAGTCCTGCTCCGCCCGTATCTTAGACATCGGGGCCGACCGCCTCAAGGCGTTGCTCGCGGAAAATGCCATTGTGATTGTGGCCGGTTTCCAGGGATGCGACGCCAAGGGCGACATCACCACCCTGGGCCGGGGCGGATCCGACACCTCGGCGGTGGCGGTGGCCGCGGCCATCAAGGCCGATGCTTGCGAAATTTATACGGATGTGGACGGGGTTTACACCGCTGATCCCAATGTCTGCAAACGGGCAAAAAAGCTCAACCGGATCTGCTATGACGAAATGCTGGAAATGGCCAGCCTGGGGGCCAAGGTGCTCCAGATCAGGTCCGTTGAGTTCGCCATGAAGTACAATGTTCCGGTTCATGTCAGATCATCGTTTAACGAGGAGGAAGGCACAATGGTGGTAAATGAAGATGTCAATATGGAAAAAGTGGTGGTCGCAAGCGTCACGCACAATAAAAACGCAGCCCGGATCACCCTGCTGAAAGTGCCTGACAAGCCGGGCATTGCGTCGCGCATTCTGTCGCCCATATCGGATGCCGGCATTATTGTTGACATCATTATTCAGAACACCCGCGCGGGCAATATGACGGATTTGACCTTTACGGTGTCAAAAACCGATTATAAAGCCGCCATGAAAATTTCCGAGCAAACCGCCAAAGAGATCAAAGCCGAACAGGTGGTGGGGGATGAAAACATCGCCAAAGTCTCCGTTATCGGCGTTGGCATGCGCAGCCATTCGGGCGTGGCCGCCAAAATGTTCGCCACATTGGCCAAGGAAAACATCAACATCCTGCTCATCAGCACATCGGAAATCCGGATTTCCTGCATCATCGAGGAAAAATACACGGAACTGGCGGTTCAGGCCCTGCACACGGCGTTCGGGCTGGATCAGGCCGAATAATTTTTACCGGGGTCTCTATGCCGCCGCTGAGACTGAAAGCGTTTAATCCGGACCAGATGATTTTTATACTCATTCTGGCGGCGGTGATAGCAGGTGTCGCGCTGTTTCGACTGTTC
>DAIEHU010000403.1 GCA_027353395.1 Desulfobacteraceae bacterium | reverse complement strand
ACCTGGCCACATTACTCTTGATCTCGCGCCAGACCAGATCATAATCTCCCGCAACTCGTAAATTTTCATCAAAATTCCCATGCTTTTCAAATAGCCTTCGATGATGAAACGATCCTGAATGCATCAGACATTTTCCTCGTTGAATTTGCTTTCGCATTTTCAGCCAAGGTTCATTGCTATAACTGATGATTTTATTGGATTCAATTGAGAAAATGGCGACCTTTCCATAGGCATAATGGATTCCATCACGCCCGGCCTGCTGCAAATATGGAACTGCCTTTTCCAAAACCCCTTGACCCACAAAAAAATCATCACTCCCGATAAAACAAATCCACTCGCCGTCGGCATGTTCCAAGGCCTTGTTCCAGGCGTGATAAATTCCCCGGTCCGGCTTGCTTTCCCAATATTTGATATTTGAATCGTACCGTTTCAGGATTTCCACCGACCCGTCAACGGAACCCCCATCCATAATAATCAATTCCTTATACGGATAGGTTTGATGCACAACGCTGTCAATGCACCTTTCCAGGGTTTTTGCGCCGTTAAACACCGCGACAATGATTGTGATTAAAGGCATTCGGGGGTAACCCCTTATTTGAAATTGATTTAAAAACCGGGCTGTTGCCTGATGAATATGGATCATTGCGGCTGGGGGAAATGACCGGGTTGACGAGGTGAACTTTGCCCGATTTTTGTGTTGGGTCACCTGCCACAAAAAGGCGGCACCGGCAAAAAACCGCCATTTTATTTTTTGGATACCATACAGGTATCATGCCTTTAAACCAAAAAAAATGGGGTTTACGTTTTAACCGTAACCCCTTGATTTTAATGGCGCGCCCGGAGGGATTCGAACCCCCGACCTACGGATTCGTAGTCCGGCGCTCTATCCAACTGAGCTACGGGCGCTTATGTGGAACCCGTCACGGCCGGAAAAGCTGTGATGGGATTTTTTATGGGGTGAGTGATGGGACTTGAACCCACGACCACCTGGGCCACAACCAAGTGCTCTGCCAACTGAGCTACACCCACCATAAGAAAGATGCACTATGTAACAGACGTTTTTGATCTTATCAAGATATTTTTCATGTCATTTTTAAATTAATATAAATACGCCGGCGGCTTCCCCAACCAGCAAAACTTGCTATTGACCAGAAATGGCATTTTTATTACATGGTGGAAGCTTAAAATTTTTATCCATGCAGGCCGGAGAGTCTCCCGCATGAATGGTTTAATCATATCTGTCACCCGGCGGTTTTCGGCGGCGTATTCGCACTGATCATCACCAGAATATTTCAGCCATCCGCCGATCCGGTTTATTATCGCCGGATTCGGCGTTATTCTCGTGGTTCTGGCCTATGGGCTGGAATATTACAGAAAACGCAAAACAACTTCCAAAGGACCGTAACCCTTTGAAACAACTAATTCTCGGTACCGCTGGACACATCGACCACGGAAAAACAAGCCTTATCAAAGCCATCAGCGGCTATGACACGGACCGGCTAAAGGAAGAAAAACTGCGCGGCATCACCATCGAGCTCGGATTCGCGGCGCTTGATCTTCCCAGCGGTGCCCATATCGGTATTATTGATGTGCCGGGGCATGAAAGATTTGTAAAGCACATGGTGGCCGGCGCCACAGG
>DAIEHU010000402.1 GCA_027353395.1 Desulfobacteraceae bacterium | reverse complement strand
ACATCAAGAAAATGGCCTGAAACGGTTTAACGGCCATCAAGGTTGCTCGCCATATTAATTAAGAATTCCTATCGGAAATGTGGAATCGTCATGAATTTAAGCAACTTCCGGGATTGGAGCAAATCGATCATGAAAAAATACCAAAAATTAAAGCTGTGCAAATCATAGGGGAAGCGCGATTACCTGTCACTTTCGAGAATGGAATTAAGAAAACCTATGATGGCGGTCCTCTTCTTTCCAGACCGCAGTTTCACTTGCTTGCGAGTTCCGCTTTTTTCAAGGCTGTTCATGTTGATCCGGTGGGTTATGGTCTCTCATGAATTGATAATATTGACCTGAGTGAATATGAACTGTGGACAAATGGAAAAACAGCGTCTGACGAATCAGTCAAGATGGAATACATTTAGTTCGCAAACTCAAGCCTCAAAACCTGGGCCTAAAGAAAAAGATAAGTGAGGTGTCCCCGGAATTCCAAGAATGAACGTTCTTTGGACGAAAAACGCGATAGAACATCTTGCCGGTATCTATGGCTACATTGCTGTAAACTCCCCGGCCTACGCAAACGGATGATTGACAAAATAACCAGACGTTCGATGCAGATAGCAGACATGCCGTACTCAGGCCGGAAAGTACCGGAATATAAAGCGGATGACGTCCGGGATCTGATTGAATATCCCTACCGGGTTATTTCCCGGATAAAAATCGGCCAGATTCACATATCTGTCGGTGCTCCACGGCGCATGTCAATTACCGGGTGATATTTAATAAGTATCGTTCCCGGAATTCTTTGAAAAGCAATCTCTTTAATTTCATTAACCCCAACCCACACATGAGCCCCCAATGGAAATTAAAACCAACATTCAATTCAATGTCAAAACACGCATCAAATGCCCCAAATGCCAGGAGACGTTTGACAAGCCCACGGGGGATTATACGTCTCTCAACTGCCCGCAGTGCGGCATGCAGCTGAAACTGACCAAAGAGGCCGTGGATGAAGCCATCCGGGAGGCCGAGACAAAGGCCGCAGGGACTCTCGGCAGCATGGGCATCCCGCTGCCGGAGAAGTACGCCGGTATAGCAAAGGCGAAAACGCTGACCCGGCCGCTCAATATCATCGGCGTCGTGGCGTCGCTTTGGGCTTTTGCCTTTCCGGTCCCCTATTTACCCGCCATTTTGGTTTGCGCCAGCATCCCTGTCGCTGCCATTCTAATGATGGCGTATTTGAAAGGGTCTATCAATTTCGAAACCAAAAAAGGGAAATCGGAAGTGCCCTACCTCACATTCGCCATCGCCATGCCCCCAGCCGTGCTGGCGTGGCGGGCGCTGATCGACTTCCATATTTTTTCCTTCGCGCATGTTTGGGTTCCCGCCGCGGCGATAGCCATTTTCTTTTCCGTGCTGATCTTTCTGCTGTCGGCGGATATGAAAAGAAAACCACTGTATATCCTGGTTGCGTTGATCTTTGGGTTCATGTACGGCTACGGAGTGCTGATCGAGGCGAACTGCCTGGCGGACAAATCCATGCCGAATGCATATAACGTCAAGGTCCTTGGGAAGAGATCGAGTTATTCATCAAGAAGCCGTTCCTATTATATCAAAGTCGGTCCGTGGGGTCCGCGGACGAAGGGAGGGGAAATCAGCATCCGAA
>DAIEHU010000401.1 GCA_027353395.1 Desulfobacteraceae bacterium | reverse complement strand
AACGCCTCGTGTCTTGTTTCCTGTTGATTTGCGCTGCTGTATTCGGGTATTATAACTACAAAGCCGAATAGTTGAAAGAATACGTCTATCTATAGGCCATATGACCGACATGGAGCATCTTTTCGTTTTGTGCAGCGACCCGGGCAAAGTCCGCCATCAGAATGAGGATTTCGCCGGACATGCCATTAATAAAACCATTGGCGCGGAATTATTTTGCGTGGCGGACGGTATGGGCGGCTATGGCTCTGGCGATTTGGCCAGCCGAGCCGTGGTAAACGCTGTTATCCGGGAATTTTCGGCTGTGACCCATTTCAAACGTGACGCCGCTGCTGCAATGATCGCCGATTTCTTATCAAAATCCCTGGAAGCCTTGCGCGCCGTCAAGGAATCCGCCCATATTGCGTCCATGTTCGGCACAACGATAGCCATCTTGATTCTGACAGAGGATGCAGTGATTTACGCCAACGTCGGAGACACCCGCATTTATTGTTTTGACGGAAAAAATTTGACGCAGAAAAGCCATGACCACACATTCGTCAACGGTCTGCTTGGAAAAAGCTTGATATCCCAAGATGAAGCGCGGGTTCACCCGCAAAAACATGTCTTGACCCAAGCCATCACCGGGGATGGGATCCCTCTGGAGCCTTTCATCCGGACTGAGCCCATGAACAGGGACCATATCTACCTGATATGCAGCGACGGCCTGTATAATATGGTGGATGCGGATTTTATCCGGGCGGCGCTTAAACAGTCCCCCATTTCTAAGGCAAGGGATGATATGTTAAAACAAGCCTATGCCAACGGCGCAACCGATAACATCACATTCCAGATCATCAAATATGTCTTTATTTGATCCTTCTCAGCCGGTGGGTCTGGCGTAACCGTTCCCACAAGACCCGGATGATGATCTGGGCGGCCGCATCCGCATCCAGCATTGAATCATCAGCCATTTCCCGGCAGGATGCCAGCAGGGAGACGTTTTCAGAAGCCAGCCGGTAGCTGGTCTGAATATATTGGGATAGCGAAGGATGGAGACGGTCCAGCTCCGCTTCCGTCATACCCGACAGCCGCGTTTTGTCCTTGAGGGGCAATTCGGCGATCAGGCGATCCGCGGCCTGGCCCACAGTTTCTGGAAGCGGCCCGCCATCCGCCGGGTCATCGATGCCATTCAACCCGGTCTTCGAGCCTGGCGGCTTATCGTCAATCATCCCAAAATAGAAAACCGTTTCCAGAATGTTCATGGTGGCGCGATAAATCCGGGGATCGCCGCTGGCTCTGGGGCCAGCGATATTCAACACGCCAATGCGGCTGTGCCTGATCCAGTGGGCGATATCCAGCGTGGCCTGAAATTCCGGAGCATGGTTTAAATCGATATGCAGGCAGGGTTTGCCGTATTTTTCCGCCAGTTTTTGCGTAAGCAGAGACCCTCCGGAAAGCTCGCCGTGGCTGATAATCAGGGTGCCGTCCGCGTCCATCACATTCAGTTCCGTGCGTCTGCCGTACTTCCCGGATGACGCTTCCGTCACATGATAGTGGGACGGGATGACGCCGTCCTCCGCAAGCCTGCCCTTGGGCGCCCATCCCCCGTGGGGAATATCGTTATTGATGGCGAAATCAAGGGCTGCCCGGTCCGCCCCGGTCTGAGCGCCGGATATTATTTTTTTAATGATCATTTCC
>DAIEHU010000400.1 GCA_027353395.1 Desulfobacteraceae bacterium | reverse complement strand
TGGGCGCGATGGTGGCCATCTTGATGAGAATTTTCGGCGGCGTTTCCGCAAACGCCGTTCCGATCAACGACAATACCGTTCCCATGAACATCAGCCAGAAATTGAAACCTTTCATTTTCATATCGTGCCGCCTTTCCTAAAATAACGAGTCAACTTTCTCAAGATGCGATCTGGCCTTTTTCTTCGCCGCCGCGTTAATAAATCCCATTTCCGGGAGCAGGTCATCCGGCGCGTCAACGATTTCCTTCAGGGATTTGATATAAAGATCCCGATCCTGAATCTGATACGCGTAATATTGGGCGTACATAAGCTGATATACCAGCATTTTCCTTCCGGACAAGGCAAACGCCCGGTCAAATTCCGCTTTTGCCTTATCGGGCTGCCCCCCATACGCGGTTGGCCGGCTGGCGTACAAAACGCCTAAAACCGCATGGGCGATGCCATACCGGTAGGTTTCATCCACTTCAACGCAGCGTTTCAAAAGCGCGTTGATTTTCGGCAGGGCCAGAAAGATTTCCGGGTCATCCACATTAAGACCGGCCCAGCTCAGCCAAGCGCTGGCCGTCCAGAACATCGCGGGCACGTCCTTTTTATCAAACACCTCAAGGCTTTCCTTAAAAGGAGCCACTGGGCCGTCCGCAACCTGGGCGAACTTCTTTTTCTCTTTTAAAGCGCGCATGGCATAATTAAACGCCCGCAGATACAACCGGCTGGCCCGTTCATTGTTCTGGCCTTCCACAAACACAAATGAATACCCGCAATATCCTTCGGCGGTCCGGACCAAAAGTCCGGTGTTGTCGGGAGAGGCTTCAATCAGACCGTCAAGCTGAATCAGCGCTGCGGGCATGGCGTCTTTCACCAATTCCACATCCGTATGCTTGTTGACGGCGGTGTTCATTTTTTCCATGAGGGGATCCATGGAATTCACCATCATTTTCGTGGTGTTGCAGCCTGCGGCGAGAAAAAGAAATGCAAGTACGAAACCTTTGGGACAAAACAAGAGACGTTTCATGGGGCGGTTCCTTTTTAGGGACCATTTTTAGGGGTCGTTTTAGGGGTCATAGGAGGCCTGAAAACAGAAATTATAAAACGAATGTTATATAACTTAAATTATTTAAAGAATTGATTGCCGGGTGTCAAGTATTTTACACACGGCCACGCAAGCCGATTGGCTCGGATAACCGTATATGGGTTGAATTTGCATTTGATAAAAATGCCGATTTTCATGAAAAAAGTATCCGTTCTTCTATTGACACCCGTGGAGCCATACTTTATGATTCTGACGCTTTGACTTGACCGGAGCGGTTTCGCCGGCATTTGCCGGTTTCCTATTTTTCGAATTCAACATCTTTTGCGCCATTGATTTAACACTCGAACCTCAAGCTTTGATCTCAGCAGGATTTAATACATTATGAATTCGTTACTGACCATTGTCATCATTTCGATTTTAATAGCGCTGATATTTGACATCATCAACGGATTTCATGATTCGGCAAACTCGATCGCCACCGTTGTTGCAACACGGGTGTTATCGCCCAGATTCGCGGTATTCTGGGCGGCGTTTTTCAATTTTATCGCCATGTTCATCTTTCAACCCAGGGTAGCAAACACCATTTCAAAAATAATCATTATCGATTCATCCGATCCCGCATTTGTATTTGTCGTTCTATCCGGGCTTATCGGGGCTATTATCTGG
>DAIEHU010000003.1 GCA_027353395.1 Desulfobacteraceae bacterium | reverse complement strand
AAATGCCGACACGCATTCATATGCCATGCAACTGACCAAAACAAGAAGAAATCCCCGGCTATCAAAACGTTTATTCCATGCCATCTTGACCCCGGCGCGGAAAGTCATTACAGTATAAAAAACAAGTACACCCCTTTCGCCCGTGCCATCGCCCGGCCGCGGAGCAATCGATTTATTTTAAAATTCAGGATCCAATATGCCGATTTATGACGCAACCTATACCTGGGATGGATGGGGGGGGGAGCTGCAACTGGCCAGCGGCAAATGCCGGCTCCGGATTTATGACCGGTCCAGAGGAATGGGCAGGGGAATCGCTTTTTTGCGGCCGTTTGTGATCATCGTATCCGATCTTCCGGACAGCAAAATGACGGTCCGGAGTTGCGCCGGCCATATCGCCACCAAAGTGACCGAAGAATTCTCCATTGACCCCCACCGCATGTTGTGGGTAGAGTATTATCCAGTCATCACTTATGGCGTAGGGGGCGAACACACCATCCCGGAACAGTATGTGGCTGTGGATTTTGAATGGTACAAGGATAAGGCCATCAGCCCAAAGTGGCGTCAGTTGAAGCCGCCGCTGCTGGATATCATAAAAGATCTGACCGGGCAGGATCTGGCCGCTCGGGAACCCGCCGGAAAATAGACGATACCGGCTGAAAACAGATTATCTCATTGAAACCTCCGTGTTCCCCGCGGTTCAATAGCCCGGAAACGGAAGAGATAATAAACAATTACAAATTTTTAGAAAAACAGGGCGGCCGCCATGAATGGAATTTACAACCTGAACACGCGGGTGGAAAAGCTGTCAAAAGAGCATACGATCATCATTGATTATGTCGCCAGATTCAATAAAAGCTACCAGGATCGGGACAAGGAATTTTTTAAAGGGCTGGTCACTTTTTTTAATTTTCTGGAAAAAGACCTGCTTGCGCATTTCCGGTACGAGGAAATTGTTATTTTTCCGGCGTCCATCCTGGGCGAATCCAGTTACGGCAATACATTAATGGTGATGGCCCTTCAAAAAGAGCACGGCGTTCTGGAGCACCAGCTTCAATACCTGATTGACGACCTGAAAGCCCTGAAATCATCCAGTGAGAAGCTCTCCCCAGCGCTTCTGGAAAAAATCAAAGCGTTTATCGACGCATTAAAATCCCATGCAAAACGCGAAATGACAGACCTTTATCCCATGGTCAACGCCAATGCCGAAAGCAAGGCCCTGCTGGAACTTTACATGAAGGAAATTGACAGGGCATAGTTCCCCTTGCCCATTCCGGCGCGGCCGATGGCGCGCCTGTCTCGCCCCAGACATCTTATTCCAATCCCAAATCATGGCGCTATCTTCGTTGGCTTGTCTTCGGCTCCTCAACGTACTAACTGTACGCCTCCGTCGCCTCAATCCTCACCGCCTTGATATCATCTTTGATTTGGAATCGAAATTAAATGTATTCAGAAATACGCTACACCCTTTTCCGGATCAAACTGCCTACAAAATTAATCTTTTGATATAATTACAAAAAAACAACATGCTGGAAAAATAGAGAACGCATTCCCGTCTCCGCCCCAACAATCGCAACGGATTGGCTCCGGGGCGTTTTTACCGGCGACCGCGTGGTCGCCGTAAGCGCGGATGCGGATGCGGCCACCGCCGCCACCCTGCCCGGCCTGACGGAACCGTTTGACAGCATAACTCCGGGCTGGTGATAGGAGCGCGAATTTGTAAAAGTTGATGCCTTATGGAGCCTGTTTTAAAAACCGGCCGCCCCCATCCGGTAAAGGACAAGCAGAAACACGCCAAAAGCAATCCGGTACCAGGCGAACACGGCGAAGGATTTGTGCGACACAAACGCCAGGAGCCCCTTGATGACCAGCAGGGCCACAATGAAGGAGACCAGAAATCCGACAAAGAAGAAAGGGATATCCGCCATGGTGATGATGTTAAGGATGCCGGCCAGCTTCAGGATGGATGCGCCGAACATGGCCGGAATGGCCAGAAAAAATGAAAATTCCGTGGCGGCTACGCGGGATAACCCGACGGCCATGCCGCCCATGATGGTCGCGCCGGAGCGGGACACTCCCGGAAACAGAATCGACAACACCTGGAATATGCCGATCATGAGCGCCGTCCGCAGGGAAATAGCGTCCACGGAATCAACCGTGGACTTTTTGCGCCATCGCTCCACCATCAGAATCGCCACCCCGCCGGCAATCAGGGCCAGAACCACCGGAAGGGGCTTGAAAAAATGGGCCTCGATCCATTTTTCCGTTGGAAGCCCGATCACCACCGCGGGCAGGGTGCCGAGTATCAGGTTGAAAATCAACTGCCGTGCGGTTTTATCCCTGTGCCACGTCAATGCAACGGAAAACAGCTTTTCCCGGTACAGCCAGACCACCGCCAGAATGGCCCCGAGCTGAATGAATATCAAAAATGCATCTACAATCTTGCTCCCCGTAAATCCAAGCCAGTTCTGAACAAGGATAAGATGCCCGGTGGAGGAAACCGGAATACACTCCGTGACCCCTTCAACAATGCCGAAGAGGGCGGCTTTCAGCAGAAGAATAATATCCATTTTAATTCCAAGAAGTTACAATAGAACAGCGTTTATACCGAATTGAAAACGGCTTATCGCATTCCATACGGGCCGTTTCAACTGTGTTTGCTTATCTGAATCCGGATTATGCGCCCGGCGATATCGCCGTCTATCGCTCCGCCGCCCGGCCAATCCAAACCGTCATCTGGCGCACGGTCTGGGTTTCCCATTCCGGACTCAACCGCCGCTTGACAAACTGCCGGTAGAGATGGTCCGTCAGGTTCACGGCTTTTTCGTAGAGAGAAATTTTCTCCAGCACCGCGCCTTCCACATCCTCCACGCCCTCCACATTCCCGGTTTCCGGCGGCTTGAGGCTGCTTAAGTTGAGACTCTCGCCTTTCACGCTGAAACGCCATTCATTTTCCCCGGCCTTGGCCACCAGGTTGATCTCCGTCACCTTGGCCCCTTTCTGAAGCGCCAGCAGCCCTTCCTCAAGGCCCGCGCCGTCGCCCTTGATGCTGATGACCTCGTCCCGGTTGTGGCTGCTGTTTTCCAGCACCACACGGTTGCCGATATAAATATCATCCATTCCCAACGCGGGAGCAAGCAATGCGTCCTTGTCCGTTTCGATCATATGCCAAAGCCAGGTCAGAAATTCATGGCCCAGAAATTTATACCGGTTGTATGCCACGGATACATCAATCATGCCGCCCCCCTGAAGAACATTGTGGGTGAAAGTTTTTCCAGCCGGTCCTTTTCAATATCCGTCAGATCGCAGGCCAGAAGCGCCCCGGTATACGGGAACATCCGGATCAGGGACAGTTTGAAGGTTTTATTGAAAAGGGTTTCCAGTTCCTCGTTGGCGGCCTTGAGGCCCGTGAAGAACCACAGCATCTTGGCCTCGTAATTCCAGATCAGGTCATACATGTTTGGGGTTGCGGGGATTTTTAACAGCAGCCGCCGGATCACCTCGTCCTTGATCTCGGTTTTTTCATTGCGGTGCAGGGTTTCACGTTCAGAATCGGCCAGCCGCTTGGCCACCGCCATATTGAGCTGCTTTGCGACCACCTTGGACGGAATCTTTTTTTTGTCGATGCGCAGGGAAAACACCAGATGGGTGCCGAACATGAAGGAAGACCCCGTAAAATCCGGTTTAAACGGCGATTCAAAGCTGGTCCAGCCGGCGCTTTTTTCCTCCGGCTCATTGTCGATCTCCCGGATGGCGTTCGCGTTCAGGGCGGCGGCCACCGTTTCCATGAACCCGCTGTCCATTTCGCCTTCCACGCGATACTGCGTTATTGAAACACTTGATGACAGAACTCCCATAATCACTCCTCATTTATGATTGACAGCAAAGCTTCTCATTAGCCGCTATCCCGCTCTCAGGCAAGCATTTTTTCCTGTCAAAAATCCGCGGGAATTGGTAAAAGAATTGCATTTTGCAAGGACATGTTAAAAAATGACACATTCATATGGTCCTTCAGGCTTAACCCCCTTCAGCCCGAATATCTAAAACGGATGTATCCCATGAAACTGATCGCCGACCTGCACATTCATTCGCGGTTTTCCAGAGCCACGGCCCGGAACCTGGATTTCCCAAACCTGTACCTGGCGGCCCGGACCAAGGGCGTCACCGTGGTGGCGACCGGCGATTTCACGCATCCCGGATGGTTCGCGGAAATCACCGAACACCTTACACCCGCGGAACCGGGTCTGTTTAAATTAAAAGACGAGCTGGCCGCCGCCTGCGAACGCCAGATTTCCTTTCTGCCGCCCGCGCCGGTCCGGTTTATGCTAAGCAGTGAAATCAGCAATATTTACAAAAAAAACGGGGCCACCCGGAAAAACCACAACCTGGTGTTTTTGGCCGGTCTGAACGATGCCGGACGGTTTAATGCAAGACTCGCGCGTATCGGCAACATCAAATCCGACGGCCGACCCATTCTGGGGCTGGACGCCCGGGATCTTCTGGAGCTGACTTTAGAGACCTCGGATGCAGGATTTCTGGTGCCGGCCCATGTCTGGACGCCCTGGTTTTCCCTGTTCGGCTCGAAATCCGGATTTGACGCCATCGAAGAATGTTTTGAGGACCTGACCCCCCATATTTTCGCCCTGGAAACCGGCCTTTCTTCAGACCCGGCCATGAACTGGCGGATTTCCGGGCTGGACCGACTGAGTCTGGTGTCCAATTCCGATGCCCATTCTCCGGGAAAACTGGGCCGGGAAGCCAATCTGCTGAACACGGACTTGACTTATGCCGCCATCAAATCGGCGCTTCAAACCGGTGATCCGGAAAAATTCCTGGGCACCATCGAATTTTTCCCTGAAGAAGGCAAATACCACCATGACGGCCACCGCAATTGCGGGGTCAGCCTGCCGCCCGGTCAAAGCATCCGCTTAAATGACACCTGCCCGGAATGTGGCAAACCCATGACATTGGGCGTACTGCACCGGGTGGAAGAACTGGCCACAAGGCCGGACGGGAAAACGCCCGGGAAAACCCATCCATTTTACCGATGCATTCCTCTGGCGGAAATCATCGGGGAAATCGCGGGCACAGGTGTTAAAAGCAAAAAAGTCGGGGCTTTTTATAACGCGGCCATCCGGGAACTGGGCCCGGAATTGGCCATTTTAAACACTCTGTCCATCAATGCCGTCAACCGGTCATCGGTGCCGTTTCTGGGCGAGGCGATATCCCGGATGCGGGAAGGCCGGGTTCATATCGTGCCCGGTTATGACGGTGAATACGGACGCATCACCGTGTTTGGGCCCGGAGAAAAAGACCGGCTCACCGGACAGAAATCCCTGTTTTCAATCCCAAAAAAGGAGACGCCAGCGCCCGGGGAAAGCCCTGCCCATATACACAGGAAAGAACCATCCGGAAAGATTCAAACCGATGCCGTTGCCGAAAGACAAACGCCAAGCTGGAACCAGGATTTTCTGGCCGGCCTCAACCCCGAACAGCAAGAAGCCGTCATCCATCCCGGCGGGCCGATGGTGATCATCGCCGGCCCAGGCACCGGTAAAACCCGGACCGTAACCTGCCGCATCGCTTGGCTGATTAAAAACCGGCAGGCGCCGCCGGATCAGATTCTTGCGGTCACATTCACTCACAAGGCGGCGCGGGAAATGGCCGACCGTCTTTCGAAAATGCTGGACACGGATGCGGCCCTTCCCCTGACCCTGACCTTTCATGCCTTCTGTCTCCGGCTGTTGCATGACATTTCCGGTAATACCCGCCGTTCCGTCATCGATGACATGGACCGCAAAGAGCTGGTGACAGACGCCGTGCGTGTAGCGAAAGCCTGCGCGCCGGACTTTTCTCTCACTTTGGATCAGGCGGCTGACTGCATTTCCCGCGCCAAACAGCTTCTGCTGTTGCCGTCGGATGATCTGACGCCAGCGGCGGGGGATGTTCCGGCATCCGATGTTCAGGCGGTGTATGAAGCCTATCAGCAGATACTGACGGCGCAAAACCTCTATGATTACGAGGATCTGATATTTCAGGCCGTCCGGATACTGGAATCCGACCCGGAATTAAAAGCCCTTTACCGGAACCGCTTTCCTTACGTGTTTGTGGACGAATATCAGGATTTAAACCACGGCCAGTACCGCCTTATCCGGGCACTCGCGCCAAAGGACGGCGATATTTGCGTGATCGGCGACCCGGACCAGTCCATTTACGGATTCCGGGGATCGAGCGCGTCTTATTTTGAGCGGTTCGGCGGAGACTATCCCGACCCCGCCCGCATCCACCTGTCCCGCAATTACCGGTCCACTGAAACCATCCTTGAGGCGGCTTACGGCGTCATCCGCCGCCACGCCTTCAACCCCGCCCGCTGCCGGTTGCATTCCGGCATCATGGACAAAAAATCCATCCATATCCTTGAAACGGAATCGGAAAAATCCGAAGCTGTGGCTGTGGGCAAAACCATCGCGCAACTGGTGGGGGGCACCGGGTTTCATTTTGATGATTTCGGAGGCAACTCGGACGCCCTTCACGGCGAGTACCAGGCATTTTCGGACATTGCAGTGCTTTACCGGACAAGGCGCCAGGGAGAGATCATCGCCGGAGTGTTTGAAAACGCAGGAATCCCCTTTCAAATAGTTCAAAAAGACCTTTTGTTCCGGCGGAAAGGCGTTGCGGAATTACTGGCTTTGCTGAAACTCACGGAAAAGGGGGAACCCTGTGAGGATGCGGTGCCGGTCAGCGCCATCCGGCCTCGGCGCCTTGACCGAAAGGACATGAACGTCAGGGACAAACTCCTGCATCTGGCGGCCCTGCCGGATATTCAAAAACAACTACTATCGGGGGGGACCGGCGCGCGGGAAGCCTTGGACCGCGTCCTTACTCTATCGGAAGCTTTCGGAGGCGATACCGCCGGTTTTCTGGAAGCCGTGGCCCTCGAAACCGACACGGATGTTTTTGACGGCAAAAGCCAGAAAGTGGCGCTCATGACCCTTCACGCCGCTAAAGGCCTTGAATTTCCAATTGTTTTTATCACAGGATGCGAAAACGGATACATCCCGTTTATCCGGGGAAAAACCGGGGACACGGATATGGCTGAAGAACGGCGGCTGTTTTACGTGGCAGTGACCCGGGCAAGAAGCCGCCTCTATCTTGCATGGGCGAAAAACCGCGTGATTTTCGGCCAAAAACAGGATAGGCAGCTTTCGCCGTTTGTAGCGGACATCCCGGGCCCGCTCCTTGAACGCACCGTCCGGCGCTTCACGTCCAAACCCAAACCCCAGATCCAACTGGAATTATTCTGAAGCATAGGCTGTCATGAACGGAATGCGGATACAAGCCATTTCCAGTTTTCCGGGCGAACTTGACTTGCCGGATGATTCATGCCATATCGTCACGATATGAAAAAGAATCCATATTCTTCTGTATCCATTACCAACAAACGGTCAATGAACGCCCCATGAATCATCGCGCAACAAAAATTTACAGTATTATCAAATCACTGGGCCTCGTGTTCGGCGATATCGGCACCAGCCCCATTTATACCCTGACGGTCATTTTTTTAATCACCCCCCATTCGGAGGAAAACATTGTCGGTGTTTTATCCCTCATCGTATGGACACTGATGCTGCTGGTCATGGTTCAATATGCCTGGCTGGCCATGAGTCTGGGACAAAATGGCGAAGGCGGCACCATCGTGTTGCGGGAAATTCTCACCCCGCTCTTGAAATCCGGAAGGCAGGTGGCGTTTGTCACCTTTCTTTCATTTATCGGCATCTCCCTTCTGATCGGCGACGGCGTGATCACGCCCGCCATCAGTATATTGAGTGCTGTAGAGGGGATGCTGCTGATCCCCGGCCTTGAGGCGATACCTCAAAACTGGCTGATCCTGATTGCCGCCACGATTGCGATTGTCTTGTTTTCCTTTCAGAAAAAAGGCACGGACAAAGTGTCCGCGGCGTTTGGCCCCCTGATGGTGATCTGGTTTTCAGCACTGACCCTGTCCGGGCTGATAGCCATCATGTCAGCGCCGTCAGTGCTCCAGGCGCTGAATCCCTATTACGGCATCCAATTTTTGCTGAACCACGGTTTTGCGGGATTTTTCGTGTTATCCGAGGTGACTCTGTGCGCCACCGGCGGAGAGGCGTTGTATGCGGATATGGGACACCTGGGCCGGGCGCCTATTGTCACGGCATGGTATTTTGTGTTTGTGGCCCTCATTGTGAATTATCTGGGACAAGGCGCTTTTTTAATCCATCACAGCGAGGCCAAAAACATTTTGTTCGCCATGGTGTTTTCCCAGGCGAAATTCTTATACATTCCCTTTTTGATTTTAAGCATCATGGCCACGGTGATCGCTTCCCAGGCCATGATCAGCGGCATGTTTTCCATCGTCTACCAGGGCATCACCACGCGAATCATGCCTCTGTTCAAGATCGCCTATACGTCGACGGAAATTGAGTCCCAAGTCTATATCGGATTTGTGAACTGGTTCTTGCTGATTTCAGTCCTGTTCATCATGACCGAGTTCCGTGAATCAAGCCGTTTGGCCGCGGCCTACGGCCTGGCGGTGACAGGGACAATGACCATTACCGGCATCATGATGACATGGATATTCTGGTTGAGAAAAAAAAAACGGCTGTCGCTGATTTCATTAATCATGATGCTGATCACCGGCGGATATTTTCTTTCCAACACATTTAAAATCCCCCATGGCGGATACTGGTCCATCGTTATCGCATTTATTCCGTTCTGTATGATTATTCTTTACCGGGATGGGCAGAAACGGCTGTATCAGGCGCTCCGGCCCCTGTCTCTCTCCGTATTCCTGGTGAGTTACAGGGATATCTATTCAAAATTAAACAAAATTAAAGGCAGCGCCCTGTTTTTCGCGCGAGACCCCAAGGCCATTCCCCCCTATATCTCCCATACCATGTTCAATAATAATATCATCTACGAGGACAATATTATCATTTCCGTCATCAAACTTGATACGCCGTTCGGCATTGACGGTTTTTTCAAGGAGGAAATCGACACGGGGCTTCGGGCTTTCGAAATCCATCTCGGATATATGGAGATCGCGCCGGATGTGGAGAAAATCCTGCGCCGGGCGCAAATCAATGAAAAGGCGATTTTTTATGGCGTTGAGGATATTTACACGGACAATTTTTTCTGGATTGTTTTCGCCTTGATTAAAAAACTGACTCCCAATATCGTACAATTTTACAAGCTTCCGAGAAACAAAACCCATGGGGTGGTGACCCTTGTAAAGATGTAGGTTCCTGTTTGCGCATCTGTAATTTTTTAACAAATTCCATTTAATAAAATAAGACGGTGAATTAAATGACCATTCCCATCAGCGCCAATATTGAAACCCTGGAACGGCTGCGGACGGAATCCATGGCTGCGGGGGGGCCCGTAAAAATTGAAGAACAGCACCAAAAGGGGAAACTCACGGCCCGGGAACGCATCCTCCTGCTGCTGGACGAAGGTTCTTTTGAGGAGTTCGACGTCATAAAAATCGGGCGCGGCGGCGCGCTGGGAGACAAGCGCATCTATCCCGGCGATGGTGTCATCACCGGCCACGGCGCAATAGACGGGCGCGAAGTGTTTGTTTTCAGCCAGGACTTCACCGTCATCGGCGGAACCCTCGGAGAGGCGCATTCCCAGAAGATCTGCAAGGTCATGGACCTTGCGGTCAAGGTGGGCGCGCCCATTATCGGATTAAACGATTCCGGCGGAGCGCGTATCCAGGAAGGGGTGGACGCACTGGCCGCCTATGGCGAAATATTTCATCGGAACGTTTACGCCAGCGGCGTGGTTCCGCAAATCTCCTGCATCATGGGGCCCTGCGCGGGGGGGGCTGTATATTCCCCCTCCATGACGGATTTTGTGTTCATGGTGGAATCCGGATCATTTATGTTTCTGACCGGCCCCAGCGTGGTGAAAACCATTATTCATCAGGATATCACCGCCGCCGACTTGGGCGGCGCACAGGTGCATGCCCAGAAAAGCGGGGTGGCCCATTTCACTTCGCCCAATGACATTCTCTGCCTGCGTGAAGTCCGGCGGCTGGTCAGTTATCTGCCGTCAAACAACCGGCTAAAATCGCCATTTATGGATTTGCACGACCCGGCGGATCGGGTTGACCCGGCCCTGGATTATCTGGTGCCGGCCCATCCCAACCAGACCTACGACATGAATGTTCTGATTTACAGCATTCTGGATGGCGCTGAATTCATGGAGGTGCAGCCGCATTTCGCACGCAATATCATCTGTGGATTCGGACGGTTGGGCGGCCAGACCATCGGGCTGGTGGCCAATCAGCCGGCAGTGCTGGCCGGTGTTTTAGACAGTGACGCATCGGTCAAGGCCGGCCGTTTTGTAAGGTTCTGCGACGCCTTCAATATCCCACTTATCGCACTGGTGGATGTGCCCGGATTCATGCCCGGCCCGGACCAGGAGCACGGCGGCATCATCCGCCACGGCGCGAAACTCCTCTATGCTTTCATCGAAGCCACCGTGCCGCGCATCTCCGTCATCGTCCGCAAGGCTTACGGCGGTTCCTACCTGGTAATGAACTCCAAGCACATCCATTGCGACGTCAACTATGCCTGGCCGTCCGCCGAAATTGCGGTGATGGGGCCCAAAGGCGCGGCTGAAGTGATTTACCGGAAAGAAATTCTGGCTTCAAAAAATCCGGATGAAATGCTGAAAGAGAGAATGGATCATTACCGGAACACCTTCGCCACTCCGTTTCTGGCGGCCCAACGGGGTTATATTGATGACGTGATTTTTCCCCGCGACACCCGCCACCGGCTGATTCGAACACTCCAGGTGCTGGAAGGCAAGGAAGCGTCGCCTCCCAGGCGCAAACACGGCAACATCCCCCTATGAGGAGAAATGAATGATCAACACACTTCTAATTGCAAACAGAGGGGAAATCGCCTGCCGCGTGATTCGAACCTGTCAGCGGATGAATATCCGGACAATCGCGGTATATTCAGAAGCGGACGCGCGAAGCCTGCATGTGCAAATGGCGGATGAGGCCATCTGCATCGGCCCGGCCCTTGCCCATGAATCCTATCTCAACATGGAAAAAATCATTTCCGTGGCCGTGTCAACAGGATGCCAGGCCATTCATCCGGGATATGGATTCCTGTCTGAAAATCACCGGTTCGCTGAAGCCGTGACCGCTGCCGGACTGACGTTTATCGGTCCCCCATCGGCTGCCATCATTCTGATGGGGGATAAAATCGCATCCAAACAACTGGCCAAAAAATCCGGGGTTCCGGTCATTCCGGGGCATGACGCGCCGGTGGGAAATTCCGTTGAAGCACTGGCTGTGGCGCAAAAAATCGGGTATCCGGTGATGCTTAAGCCAGCGGCCGGGGGCGGCGGCAAAGGGATGCGGATCGTTTCCGCGCCGGAAGAAATGGAAAACGCGCTTGCAACCAGCCGGTCGGAAACGCGAAAGGCGTTCGGGGACGACCGGATCTTTATAGAGCGTTATATTGAGCGGCCCCGGCATATTGAAATTCAGATTCTGGCCGACGCCTTCGGCAATACCCTGCATCTGGGCGAACGGGAATGCTCCATCCAGCGCCGGCATCAGAAAATCATCGAAGAATCCCCCTCAGCGGCGGTATCTCCGGCGCTCAGAGAGCAAATGGGACGAGCCGCCTGCAATCTGGCCAGGGCCGCCGGGTATGTCAATGCCGGAACTGTTGAATTTGTGACGGATGAGACAGGGAATTTCTATTTTTTGGAAATGAACACCCGCCTTCAGGTGGAGCACCCGGTTACAGAAATGGTCACCGGGCTGGATCTGGTGGAACTTCAGCTCCGGATTGCCGCCGGAGAGCCCATTCCTTTCACGCAGGAAGCGGTTAAATTTTCCGGATGGGCCATTGAAGCCCGCATCTGCGCAGAAAACCCGTCAAGGGGGTTTCTGCCGTCAACCGGCATGATTACCCGATACGCCGAGCCGAAAGGAGATGGGGTCCGGGTCGACAGCGGCGTGAAGACCGGAAGCATAGTCAGCGTATATTACGATTCCATGCTGGCCAAGGTGATCTGCGCTGGCGGCACGCGCGAAGAAGCGCGCATCCGCCTGGTGGAGGCGCTGAATGGCTATCATGTCGAAGGCATCGCCGCCAATACGGATTTTGTCAACGCCGTGCTGAACCATCCGGAATTTATCGCCGCCCGTCTGTCAACGGATTTTATTGACACCCATTTTCAGGGGGATCGCCCCGGATACGGCGCAAAACCGGAACACCTTCAGATGGCGGCCCTGGCGGCGACGCTGATTTACCACGTGCGGACAGTTGCGGTGCGGGAATCCTTAAAACCCATGACTTCCATAATCGGCCGGGAATCCGCACCCAAAAACGAGCATGAATACAAAGTCCGTTCTGATGATGACCTGTTTGATATCCGGATAAAGGGTTCCATGTCCGGCCGGCAGTGGCTCATCCATGTGAATGGAAACCGGTTTGATGTGGAAACGCCTGTATTCGAATTTTACCGGAGGCGGCTGAAACTGACCATCAACGGCATGGTTCACCGGTTCCGGATGCAGGCCGCCCACCCCTTTATTATCGGCGCGTTTTGCGGTATTTTCCGGTTATTTGAGGTGTATACCCCCAGGGAATGGGCGATGATCCACCATATGCCCGAACGTTCCGGCCAGCACATGGAAGATGCGCTGATCTGCCCCATGCCCGGACTGGTGGTGGCTGTCCGGGTTCAAAAGGGCGACCGCGTTTACCGGGGGCAGGATCTGGTGGTGATTGAATCCATGAAAATGGAAAGCGGGGTCGCATCAACGTCTGATGGACGAGTGGCGGACATCATGGTGACGGAAGGCCAGTCCGTGGACGCGGGCGAAATGCTGATCCGGTTTGAATCCGTCGCATGACGGGCGTGTCCAAACTCAGAAAATAAAAAAACAACCATTGTTTTCGGCAATCTGTTTTATATTGGAGAATCATCATGAAATCAAAACATGTCAAAACCTTGATGGTGCCGCTGTCGGAATACGCCGTTGTTTCCGAAGACGCCAATTTGTTCGAGGCGGTGCTGGCCCTTGAAAAAGCCCAGACGGAATATGAAAAAAGCCGGTACACCCACCGGGCCATCCTGGTTCAAAACAAAAGCGGCAAAATCATCGGAAAATTGAGCCAGCTTGACGTGCTGATGGCCCTTGAGCCCAAATACAAAAAAATCGGGGGGATGAAATCCGATTCCAATCCAGGGTTTTCCACTGATTTTCTAAAAAATCTTATGTCCCAGTATCGTTTCTGGGACTCGCCCATGGGGGATATTCACAATAAAGCCCATCAGATCCGGGTGAAAGAGGCCATGTATGCCCCTGTGGCGGGAGAAATTGTGGATGAATCCGCCACGCTGGACCAGGCCATTCATCAACTGGTGACAGGAAAACACCAGTCCCTGCTAGTCACCCGAAAGGGCGACATCGTCGGGATACTGCGGCTGGTGGACGTGTTCAAGGAAGTCTTTGAGCAGATCAAGGCGTTAGCGCATAAAAATATACAATAATGAAGCCATACATCTAAGCATTGGAAGCGCCGCCGATGAAATATACCGTGTTCTCCGGAATGCTGATCGGCCCCCGTCCCCGGCAGGAAGACTGTATCCTGGACGGCTCGGCCGTCTGTCAGGCCGACCGGCTGATATCGCAGAAAGGCATCGACGCCGGCCATCTCTTGGCCTGTGTATGCGACGGCCTAGGCGGACATGCGCACGGGGATATGGCCAGCCGGTTTGTCTGCGAACAAATCAACAGCCGGTTTCCGCAAACCGTCCCCAGCCCGCCCGCCGTCCGGCAAATACTTGCGGAAATCCAGGAATCCGCACAGCGCATGCTTCCTGAAAACTCCGGCACAACGATCGCCGGCCTCATGACCGCAGGCTCCCAGGCCGTCGTCTTTAACGCCGGAGACAGCCGGGTGTATAAGATCGCGCCGCCCGGGATGACCCGGCTCTCCCATGACCATTCCCTGGTACAGGGCCTGGTGGACAACGCATTTATCCACCAGGATACGGCCTCGGTTCATCCGCTTAAAAATATTGTCGAGTTCGGCATGGGGCCTTTATTCGCGCCGGACTGGCATTACCCGCACCTCCATATCCATGAAGAAGCACTTGCTCCAGGCACATGCTACCTGATTTGCTCCGACGGGTTGAACGACATCATGACGGACGCGGAACTGCATCACCTCTTGATGCCGGACCCGATTGAAAACGGCAAAATTTTATTCGCCGCCATCCCGGAAAAGGGATTAACGGATAACACCAGCTTCATCATCGTAAGAACAGAGTGATTGCAGCGATTCAATCGCCAATCGCTCCGGGGAGTTATGAGGAACAGAAATGGAAACACTCATTAAAAAATGCCTGCCCACCTATGAGGTGCTTCGTAAAATCGGGGAAGGCGTTTATGGATCCGTTTTTCATGTGAAGGACAACCTGAAGGAACGGGCCGTAAAAGTGGTCCCCATCATGGTGGAGCGGTCCTTGTCCTACCGCACTGAACAAGATCTGGATTCAAAAATATCCCACGATTTTTACGCGGTGCAGGAATATTACGGAAAAATAAAAGGGGACGGGGTTATTGAAATCCATGATTTCCACCTCATGGACAAGCAGGTTTCCAAACAGGAGGCCAAGGCCTATCTGGTCATCCTAATGGAATATTGCCCTGAAAATTTATCCGATCATGTCATCGACCATTACCCGCTGCCTCCGGAACACGCCAAAAACCGGATGCGCGAACTGGCGGAAATTCTGAACCGCCTGTCGAGCCGGGCGAAAGACGCTTTTATCGTCAAGGACTTGAAACCCTCCAACCTCCTTATCAACAAAAACGATCAATTATTAATCGGCGACCTGGGGGGACTTCAGCGCCTCCAGAGCATTTCAACCGCGGCCGGCGCACAGTTCACCCCCAACTGGTCAGCCCCGGAGCTTATCATCAGCTCCGGCTCCGCCAGCATTTCCAGCCTGATGTACGCCTACGGGCTCGTCTGTTATTTTATCTGGTTCGGCAGACTTCCTTACGACAAAGAGGATTTCACCGAAAGAATCCGGCGGATCAGGGACAACGGACTGCCCTTCACGCGCAGCGACATGCCCTATTATGTCCAGGGAATAATTGAAAAATGCCTTAAATTCGACCCGGCGGAACGGATCAAAGACCTGGATGAAGTCTTAAAAATCCTCAGCGGCGATAAACGGCTGATCATCGATGATCCCTCCTTGTTTGCCAGGGGGTCCGGGAGCAAAACGGGGGGTAAATCAGGCGAAACCAGGCCCCGGACAAAACCCAAACCGGCTGAAAAGCCCGCCATTGCAGACATGGCCGCCGAGCATTCAAAATCTGACCGCAACCCGGTGACCGATATGCACAAAATGGGGGATACCTGGACGGAGCCGGTGACCGGCATGACGTTCATGTGGGTTCCATCGGGCGGCTTCCGGATGGGATGCGGAACCTGGGACGGGGAAGGCAACAAGGACGAATCCCCGGTTCATAACGTGTTTCTGGATGGATTCTGGATGGCCAAATATCCTGTGACCCAGGGGGGCTGGAAAAAAGTCATGGCCGGCGCGTTCTGGCAAAAAGTCAGCCCATTCGCCGCCAATCCGTCATGCTTCAGAATCAGTTTGGAACATCCGGTTGAAAACATTTCCTGGAATGACGCCCAGGAATTTATTCAAAAGCTGATATCCCTCAATAAAAACAAATACCATTTCCGGCTGCCCACGGAAGCAGAGTGGGAATACGCGGCCCGGAGCTGTGGGAAACCCGAAAAATTCGCGGGCTCCGCGCCCCTGGATGATCTGGCCTGGTACTCGGCCAACAGCGGCATGACGCCCCGGCCGGTGGGCATGAAAAAACCCAATGCCCTTGGATTACACGATATGAGCGGCAATGTGTACGAATGGTGTGAAGATAACTACAGTGAGTCCGCGTATAAAAAACACCGGGACAAAAACCCTATGATCAGCGAGGAAGGGGCCAAACGGATAATCCGGGGGGGGAGCTGGTGCAACTCCGCCCACGAAATACGCTGTGCTTATCGCGCCGGTATGAACCCGGATTTTAAAGGAAATTACATCGGATTCCGGTTGGTGATGACGTCGGTGAACCGGAAGGTGATATGACCAAACACCGCAAACGGGTGGGCCTGATGTTGAGTGCCAAAAATATAGAACCCCAGCCCGCTGTAGAAAACCGCCGCCAAACGAAAAGCCGTTCCCGGTTGCCATTATTTAAAATATAGATTTGAAAAATTCCGCCCCATCGGTTATTGTCCGGGCTGGAAACAAGCGATTCCTTTTCGAACTCCCACTTCCAGCATCCGGCGCTCCTCCCGCATTCTCATATCCGAAGCTTGCAACTGTTCACCCATCAAAGAGGGGATGATAAATGGAACAACCCAAAATGACGCCGCCCCGAAAAAAGCGAATCAAAACCCTGCTCTTACGAATGAATAAGCAGAATCAACGGTTTATCGTTATCGCCCCGCCGCTCATGGAAATGATGCACATGACGATTGAAGATGACGAGCTGGATTTTCTCCTGAAAATGGGGACCGGGCCAAACAGCCCTGATGCGGTCCGGAAGATCAGCCCCCTGGATAATGCCGGGTTCCAGGCATTTTTTGACACGCTCATGCGCAAGGGACTGATTCACAAGGAAACCGGCGAGCCTGGAAAAGTCCAATACCGGCTGAACGCCATTGCGGTGGGCTGGTATGAGGCCATGATGCACTATCTCGTGGGAAAACCGCGGGAAAAGGCTTTCTCCGAAAAATTTGATGAATATTTCCAGTTTTTCAAGAGATTTAATTTCTCCCCTCTGCGGGATATGCAGAGCCTGGTACTCCGTCCGCTAATGAAACCCGGCCAGGGAGTCGGGCTCCTGGACCCGGCCACCCAAGGCAAAAGCCCCAAAAAGGCCATCCCCATCGGCGCGTCCGTATCATCCCCGGAATCCAGGGTTTATCCCACGTCTTTTCTCAACGATCTCATCGAGGAGCACGGGGACCGGGACGCCATTTGCGTGTTCCCCTGCGTGTGCCGGCGTGGCGCGAAAGTCCTGGGCAAATCCTGCAATTTTAAAATGCCGGAAGACTCCTGCATCGCCTTCGGCGACATGGCGAAATCCTGGGCGAGCTATGGATACGGGCGATCCATATCCAAGGCGGAAGCCATCGGCATATTAAAGGAAGTCCGGGATAAAGGGGCCGTTCATTCGGTCATTCATGAAAAAGACGACATCCGCCTGCCGGTGATCGCCATCTGCAATTGCTGCTGGGACTGCTGCGGCATTTTAAAATCCTATAACATGGGCGCGGTTCCCTTAAAGTATCAGTGCTTTTTTTCCGCCCGGATCAGGGATGCATCCGCTTGCAAAGGGTGCGGGGTCTGCGGGCGATACTGTCCGACGACAGCGATTTCCATAAAGAACAAAAAGGCCATGATCAACACCGCCAAGTGTATCGGTTGCGGTCAATGCGCCTATCAGTGCGTGAAAAACAATATTGAACTGGTCCCGGATGAACGGGCCGTATTTTTGCCGGCCCTGAAGAAATCCGAAATTCGCGTCACCTCTTAAAGAAAGGAATGGCTCATGGGAAAACGAATTCTCCGTACAAAATTATGTGACATGCTGGGTATTGAGTATCCGATTCTGAGTGCGGGCATGGGGCCGACGCTCATCGGCGAGAATACGGGCGCCCCGGTGGATCTGGTGGTGGCGGTGTCCGAAGCCGGGGGCATGGGCGTTCTGGGCGGCAGCGGGTATACGGTGGATGAGCTGCGCGACGCCATCCGCGAAATCAAGGCCCGGACGGATAAACCCTATGGCGTTGACCTGCTGCTGCCCGCCAACATTGTTGAAGTTCCGGAAGGCGCGGCGGCCGGCCCCCAGGAAATCCCCCTCTCCCAGGCCCTCGAATTCATGCCCCAGGAGCACAAGGACTGGCTCAAAAAAATAAAAGCGGAAATGGGGCTTCCGGATGTGGAGCTGATGGTTCAGATGAATACGACAACCATGCGGCCAAAGGAATCCATTCGGGTGTGCATTGAGGAAAAGGTGCCGCTGTTCTGCGCGGGTCTCGGCAATCCGGGATTTATGGTGGAGGAAGCCCATTCGGTTGGCATGAAAGTGCTCGGAGTGACCGGAAACGCCAAAAACGCCAGGCGCATGGCGAACTCCCACGTCGATATCATCGTTGCTCAGGGGCATGAAGGCGGGGGGCATACGGGACGAATCGGCACCATGGCCCTGCTGCCGATGGCGATTGACGCGGCGTCGCCAAAGCCCGTGCTGGCGGCTGGCGGCATCGGCGACGGCAGGGGTATCGCGGCGGCCCTTGCCATGGGATGCGCGGGCGTCTGGATCGGCACCCGTTTTCTGGCCACAAATGAAGGCGGCGCGCTGGATATCAATAAGCGGAAAATCTTAAGCTCGACCGATGAAGACACCCGGGTCAGCCGGGCCTATACCGGAAAAACCTTAAGGGCCAGCTACAACAAATTTCATGATTTATGGGACAGTTCCGGCCTTGGCCCGGTCCCGTTCCCCATGCAGGTCATTATTTCCTCGGCCCTGATATCCGGGTTTATTAAAGCCGGAAAGGACGATTATGTGGGCGGGCTGGCCGGTCAGATATCGGGGCTCATCAAGGAAATCAAACCTGCCGGACAGTTGCTTGTAGAATTGGTGGAAGAAACGGTGGATATTCTTTCCAGGAGGCTCCCAAGCGACGTGATCGCCAAATAATGGAGAATTCGCATGAGCGATAAACTATGGCACAAATCCTATGCGCCGGGCGTTCCCAAAACCATCCCGTATAAAAAAACCACCGTGTCCGAGGCACTGACCTGGTCGGCATCTCGTTTTCCATTACATAACGCCTTAAATTACATGGGAAAACGCATCACCTACCATGCGCTTGACCGTATGGTCAACGCTTTTGCCCGGGCGCTTTCGGATCTCGGAATCCAGCCGGGGGACAAGGTGGCGGTCTGCCTGCCCAACATCCCCCAGGCGGTAATCGCCAATTACGCCATTTTCCGCATCGGCGCGGCGACGGTTCAGAACAACCCCCTGTACACGGAGCGCGAACTTGCCTATCAGCTCAATGATTCCGATTCCCGGATCATCGTCACCCTTGCCCTGCTGGTTCCCCGGATTGAAAAAATCAAGGCCGAGACAAAAATTGAGAAAATAATTGCCTGCCACATCCATTCCTATCTTCCGTTTCCCAAAAAACAGATCTTTCCCTTTGTTAAAAAGGAAATGGTCCGGAAAATCACCCCGTCGACGGATCTGTTACAGTTTGAAGATATTATCGGCAAACACGCCGGTGATCCCCTTGAGGACCGGAGCCGGTGGGAGGAGACCGGGGCACTGCTATACACCGGCGGCACCACGGGTTTGAGCAAGGGAGTGATGCTCACCCATGCCAATTTAAGCGCCAATGTCCAGCAGTTTGTGTCCTGGTTCCCGGATTTAAAGCCCGGAGAAGAACGCCTGGTGGGGAATTTTCCGTTTTTCCATTCCGCGGGGTTTACAGCCATCCAGAATTTCTCCATCTGGCAGGCCAATGAAATCATCCTGGTGCCGAGGCCGGAACCCAAAATCAACATCGAGATTATAAAAAAATACAAACCCACCTTTTTGCCCGGTGTGCCCACCATTTTCGTGGGATTGCTGGCGGACCCGGATTTCCGGAAACTGGATTTTTCATCCGTCAAGGGGTTCTTTTCCGGCGCGGCCCCTCTGGCTGCGGAAACCATCCGGGATTTGAAACAGCTTACGGGCGCTGACATGTGCGAGGTATACGGGCTCACGGAAAACGCCCCCATCGCCACGGTCACCCCCTGGGGCGGAAAAATCAAACCCGGCACCGTGGGATGCCCGGTGCCGGACACGGACATTAAAATCGTGGATATGGCGGACGGTGCGACGGAAATGCCGGCCGGGGAAACCGGCGAAATCCTCATCAAAGGCCCCCAGGTCATGAAAGGCTATTACAAAAAGCCCGAAGAAACCGCCAGGGCTCTCAAAGACGGTTGGTTTTTCACCGGGGACATCGGGAAATTCGATAACGACGGATACCTCACCATCGTGGACCGGAAAAAGGACATGATCATCGCCGGGGGATACAATATTTATCCAGTGGAGCTGGACAACGTCCTGTTCGGACACCCCAAAATTCTGGAGGCCTGCGCCATCGGCATCCCGGATCCCTACCGGGGGGAAACGGTCAAGGCCTTTGTGGTGGTCAAAAAAGGGGAACAACTCACGGATATGGAGGTGATCGATTATTGCAAACAGCACCTGGCTCCCTATAAAATCCCGAAGCTCGTGGAGTTTGTGGAAGGACTTCCCAAAAGCGCCGTGGGGAAAATCCTGCGAAGGGAACTGCGGGACAGGGAGCTGGCCAGGCTGGTGGATAAAAAACCTTAGACGGCGCTCTCCCCCAGCACACATTCAAACACCCGCAGACCATGCGCGATGGCGTCCCATCCGGCTTTTTGCAGATGTTTGCTCACGGTCTGTGGAACGACGCCATCCGGCCACAGCCGGACGATTTGCTGCTGGTTCCACCCCTGCAAGGCTCCGGTAATCGAAAGCGCCTGTTTTGATGTCCACCGGTCCGCCAGTCCCCCGGCCAGCCGGGTGATTCCGTCCAAAAGGGTTCCGGTTTGGATATCACCGGCCCCTTCCGCCGCAAACCGCATGGTCCCCGCCTTGGGGGCGATCATACGTTCCAGCAGTTTGCCGGAGCGCCGGAACGCCGGACCGTCTCCGGCGGACACCCGGTTTTCAGGCACATAATCAATGGATCCCACCCCGATGGCCAACCGCGTGTCTACCTGTATGCCAGGTTGCATTCCGGTTTTCTCCCCGGAATGGTTGACCAATGTCTCCTCCGGCAGATGAAAGCGAACGTATGCCCGGATAAACAGCGCGGCCCTTAGCGACAGAGCCGGATCATTAATAAGGGCCTGCCAGCCGTCCCCGCGATACACGTCCACTTCGCACGGCAGAATCCCCGGAAAAGCATCCGCCAGAGCCTTCCCGCACGCTTTCAGGACAAAATACATGCGCTGACGGACTTCCGCCGGAAGCAAGGAAAACCCGATAAAATCCCCGGTGATCACCGCATAATTTTTTTGGGGTGCAATCTTCATCTCCCACCCGTTGATTTTTTAAGAAACTGCGGTTAAGCTGATCATAACCGGTAACGCCTCATACAAAAAAGCCGACATGCATATTATTATTATTTGTATTTTCGCATATTTATTTGGATCTATCCCCTTTGGCCTGATCCTTGCCAAAGTCTTCAAATCCGTTGATATCCGGAAAATCGGCTCCGGCAATATCGGCGCCACCAACGCCCGGCGCGCCGGGGGCTGGGGAATGGGCATCGCCACCCTGATCTGCGATGCGCTGAAAGGCGCGATACCGGTGGCTGTTGCAGGTGGAATGAGCGCGGCCCATCACGGCCGGACCGGAGAAACATGGGTTGCGGCCACGGCCATCTGCGCGGTTGCCGGCCATCTGTATCCCGTGTATCTCAAATTCAAAACCGGCGGCAAGGGCGTGTCCACGGCCGCCGGATGTTTTGCGGTCATGTCTCCGCCGGCTTTTGCTGTATCGCTGGCGGTCTTCCTCACGGTCGCCCGCATTTCCAACCGGGTTTCCGCGGGCTCTTTAGCCGCCGCGGCAAGCCTTCCGTTTGGTGTTTTCTGGGCAAGCCATTCGCTTGTTACGGCCGGATGCGCGCTGATCATCTCCGGAGCGGTTATTTTCCGGCACAGGGACAATATCGGAAGACTCCGGAAAGGCAGTGAGCCGGCGATTTGGAGATGAAAAAGCCTATCCCTAAACCCCTACAACCTATTATTCACCGCTACGCCATCGACCACAGCAGCGCCATCAATCCCGCCAGAATAAAATGGCCCTCCATCAGCACTCCCTGCCGGAGGCCGGAATAGATTCCGCCGCGATCGTGAACTGACAAAAACATCAAAATCGACAACGGGCAAAGGCAGAGCAGATATCCCAGGGTGGAAACCATCCCTGCGGCACTGGCCAGGCACATTAGGACCGCCATCAATCCGGACAGAATTTTCAGCAGCGACATGGTTTTCTTTTCCCCCAGCAGAATGGGAATGGTTTCCTTGCCAGTGATGCGGCTGCCCTGCATGTCCAGAATATCAAAAAACGCCGTACGCACAAATATGAGACTGGTGGTCCAGATAAAAACCCCAATGGTGATGTCTTTGACCTGTCCAAATCCATATAAGGCCGGGACTATCGCGGCCACAATCCCCCAGGCCAGGGCCACAAACACGGTTTTGGAGCCGGGTATATCCCTGATTTTCGGCTGGAATCGAGCGTTTATCCGCCTGGGCCCCAGGCTGATGATATACACAACCCCCATGAAGCTCATGCACAGGAGCAACACGAGAAAGAGCGGCCCCATCATGAAGGCCGCCACCGTTCCGCCCAGCCCGGATATCATCGTCAATGCGGAAAGCCATATGCGGTTCTTTTGATAAAACGCCGCCCGGTCCGGGTCGCTGTACCGGTCCGACGTGACATCCATCAGGTTGTTAAAGGTGTGCATGCACAGGAGATATAACGCGGCCATGCAAATACTGAGGGCCGAAGGAATAACGCCCTGAAGCCGGGCTGAGGCATAGGTCAGGCTTCCGGCCCCCAGGGCCAGATAAATGTTGGAAAGCAGCAGATACCGGTGGACAAGAAACTGGCACCGCCGGAACCGGCTGCCCTTATGCACCAGCCGGGTTTCCAGTTCCCGGTATACCCGCTTGATGATCCAGTTGGGCGTGGACGCCCCGGCCGTAATCCCGATATGCTGAGCATTGCCGAGCTGATTCAGATCCAGTTCCGCTTCGGTCTCAATGTGAATGGACGGTTTTCCCGTTTTCCGGGCGATATCAAACAGCCGCTGGGTGTTTCCGCTCTTGCGCCCGCCCACCACAACCACCGCGTCCACCCGCGAGGCCAGATTTTTCACATCCTGCTGCCGGCTTTCCGTGGAATCGCAGATGGTGTTAAAAACCCGGTAATGGGGATGCGCGGTTTTCGCCCAGTCCATTACCGCCGCGAAAAAATCATTGTTCTGGGTGGTCTGGGCCACGATAATGGCATGATCAAACGCCGGCAGCGATTCCAGGTCTGACAAGGTCTCCGCCACATGGCCGCGGTCTCCGGCATACCCCAGGAGTCCGATAACCTCCGGATGGGTGCGGTCTCCGACGATAATCACCGCCTCTCCCTGCCGGGCGTGTTTGGCGATGATGGCCTGAACCTTGATGACCTTGGGGCAGGTGGCGTCCAGCACTGTAAAACCGGCTTTTTTTAACGCCTCCTGGTCGCCCGGCGGAACGCCATGAGCACGGATCAGGACGGTCCCGGAACCCTTTTCCGGTATCCGGGAAAGGATGGAAATGCCCTTCTCCTCAAGAATATCCAGGACCTGCGGGTTGTGTATCAGAGGGCCATAGGTGTAAATCGGATCAATGGTCCGATTGGACGCATCCAGCGCCAGTTCAACGGCCCGGCGGACGCCCATGCAGAATCCCGCTGTTTTGGCGATGGTGATTTTCATAAATGCGGTGCGGGATTATGCGGATTTTTTAAGAAATATTTTATGGTCCACCAGGGACAGGGAATAAATCGTCCCCTTGATAAATTTCTGCTCACCGAAAATATTCACCAGTTTATAGCCGCCGTCTTCGGGCTCCACGCTGTCAACAGCCTCCATGATCAATTCCGGACGTCCGTCATCAATAATATAAGCGCTGGCTTCACACATGATTGCTTCCTCCTACAGTTTAAAAAATTTTTCAGGCTATCCATTCTTTTTATGGACTTTTTACGAGTCCATCACCCTTTTAAATATTTTTCAATCAACTCGTCCAGCAAATGGGGCAGCGGAATCGCAGCCGTTCCCACAATCACGATGTTTTCCTGAAGCAGCGGCAGGAGAAATTTTTTCGCCGGGCTGGAGGCTATGGCTTCAGCTATTTTCGGGGTCACTTCTCCCATCATGGCGTGGGCCAGCACGATGCTCAACGGCCCGACGATGAGATCGGCCGCAAGTGTCGTGCGCACGATGGCATTTTCTCCCGATGCCCCCCGGTTGGCCTTGGCCTTGAGCATCTGCGCGGTGGCGATGGCGTTGGTGCCCAGGGCGATCAGATCAAGAGACTCATCAAAGGTTTCCCGGAGTTTTTTGATGATAAAAGCGCCGATGCCGCCGCCCTGACCATCTATGATACATATTTTATTCATAATTTATTCAGCTTTTTCTGATTCAGACGTTCTTTTTTCGTCAGCCGCTTCGATGGCCCCTTTTTTCTGGTAGTGGGCGGGCGGCCTTCCCTTTCCCCGGATTCCAGGACCATGCCCTTTATATCCATAAATGCGGCCAGCGACATTTTTTCTTCAAATTCCACGGCGCTGACAGTGGCCGATCCTTGGGACGCGGCATAATCCGCCACTTCCCGGTCAGAACTCACCACCAGGGCTTTTTGTTTGTCATGGGCGGCCATGCGCTTGATCACCGCATCGGCTGTTTCCCCCCGCCGTGAAAATCGTATCCGGATGCCCTTTTCCTGATCCCGGCTGTCAAACAGGGGAGACTCCCCGGAACCGTCAAACACAACGGTTATCAAATGCCTTTTCAGCCGTTTATAGGCTGCCAGCATATCGATGAGCGCCTGCCGCCCTTCCGCCAGATCATAGCGATCAAGACGGGCCAGGGCCGGGGACTGCCGGATGACATTATATCCATCAACAATAATATGAAGCGACATGGCTTCCGCTCTTGTCCAAAGCGCCTGTGCAACAATCCGCCGCATCTTTTCATTTTCGGGAATTGTTGACAAGCTTTAAAGTCAGCTTTTCTATCTATCCTGCCGAATGTGGCTTGGCGAGCCATCCCAGAATCACAAATCAAAGGGCGTCAGGCTCTCAAAACCGTCTTCGGTGATCAGAAAGGTTTGCTCATACTGGGCGGAGAGTTTCCCGTCGGAGGTGAGGGCCGTCCAGTTGTCATCAGCCACATAGAGATTGGCTTTGCCCAGGTTGATCATGGGTTCCACGGTGAACACCATGCCGGGCACCAGAATGATGCCGTCGCCTTTTCTGCCGTAATGGGGCACATGAGGCGGTTCGTGAAAGTCAAACCCCACCCCGTGGCCCACAAATTCGCGCACCACCGAGCAGTCCTGATGTTCCGCATATCGCTGGATGGCCCAGCCGATGTCGCCGATGGTGTTGCCGGGTTTCAGCATGTCCATCCCCGCTTTCAGGCATTCAGCGGCCACGGACACGATCTTTTTCGCCTCCGGGCCTGGGGTTCCCACAAAGTACATTTTGCTTGCGTCCGCATAATAGCCGTTAAGGATGTGAGTGACATCCACGTTGATGATGTCGCCATTTTTAAGCTGCCGGTCTTCGGGAATGCCGTGGCAGATCACCTCATTGACCGATGTGCAGATGCTTTTGGGAAATCCCCGGTAATTTAAAGGCGCGGGCGTGGCGTTGTTTTTTTCCGCGAATTCATGGGCGATGGCGTCAAGCGCGTTGGTGGTGACGCCGACGCAGATATGTTTTTCTATTAAATCAAGGGTTTCAATGACAAGCCGCCCGGCGGCCCGAATCCCCTCCACATCCTGGGGATGCTTTAAGCGGATATCGTATTTCTGTCGATACAGTTTTTCCAGGTTCACAGGTTTGGGTACTGCGGCGTTCATGCAGCAGCGTTTGTATTTTTTCCCGCTGCCGCAGGGACAGGGGTCATTTCGCCCGACTTTGAGGGGATGGGTTTTCAGCATCATGGAGCAATCTCTTTGTTTTTTTGATAATAAATTTAAAAAAATTAAAAAGTTATATGTCTAATAAGCCTATTGGATTTATAAAACTTATAAGAAAAAAAGCAAGCCGGTGTCAAGGAATGGATTGCCTATCATGGGACGGTTTGATATGGAATCTATCGGGTTTGAATCCAAAATCGCCGGAAGGAGAATATCAAATGAGTTCCAAAAACGATGAAATGATCCTAAAAACCGCCAAGGAAATCGTGGTGAAATTCATTGAGGTGGGCAATATTTCGCCCACGAGTTTTCACGATCACTTCCGGAATATCTACGCAACTGTTGAAACTGCGGTGAACGAATCGGCGAAACGGTCCGGCGAGCAGGAAAAATA
>DAIEHU010000039.1 GCA_027353395.1 Desulfobacteraceae bacterium | reverse complement strand
AAATATCTTAAGGACCATGCAAAACCGAATGAGCAATTAGCGTCTTTATGCTGCATCAATTAATGCGTTTACTATAAAACGCGGCCTCCTGGTTCGCCTCACAGGTTTTTAGAGGAATTCCGGGGCCATACCTAAAATTATTCCCTATTTTTAAGCATCTCCGCGTGGGGCAATCATCCAATAACCTTGATTCGCATCTGCGTGATGCGTGGTAATCAAAAATTAATAGTTCCACTCTAAGAAGCCAAACGCCAGCACGTTCATGACAATGGGCACGGAATAGAAAAACGCCACCAGGGCGATTTTCGCAGAGATGGTTTTTCGCGTGATGACCCAGATGGCCGCGCAGAAAAAATGAAAATAGCCGATGAGAAAAATCAGGGGGATGCCTTTCACGGACCGGAACCAGAAGGGATATTCCCAGACCAGATGCCCGCCCATGTTCAGGAGGCACTCCACAAAAACGCAAAAGACCGAATAACCGATGGCCCAGAACCACATTTCCGGAAGTCCCAGGATTTTCACCTTCCGGCCTTCGGTGAGCGTGTGGTAGAAGATGATGCCGACGATGGAAAACATAAACATGATCTCGATGTTCCAGCCTACCATGGTGCGCAAGGCCGTGTCGCCCGGCGTTGTCCAGAACGCGCTGCGCTGTGTGAAATGCAGCACCCATCCGTTCCATGTCTCGTTGAAAAAATCCACCCCGAAGATGGTCAGCCCGGCAAAGACCGCGTTCCAGTCGCCCGTTTCCCTGGCCAGCTTGATCTCTTTGGTGTAGATATAGATCACAATGGCCAAAAGCGGAATAACATACCATTTGATCATGGTCAGATCTCTCAGCCCGTTGAGGGCCTGAAGTGTCGCATCGGTCATGGGCAAACCTCCTTTTTAGTTTATATTTCCCGCCGCATTCGATCGTTACGGCAGATTTCGAATCCGTTTCTGCTGATCCGCCACTTTGTCGCGCCATGCATCGTCCCCGGAAAGATACATGCGGGCGAGCCGGTTAAATTCCAGAGCCTGGCGTTTATTTTTTTTCATCACCCAGGCTTCAGCCATGTAATAATGGGTTTTCCCGTTTCCCGGATACACCGAAAGGGCGCGTTCGAGAACATCTATCGCCTGATCGGGCTTTCCGCCGTCCAGATATATTTTTCCCTGTTCCACCAGATTGGCGGCGGCCATCATGCGCGCATCCGGTTTCGGCTCCTGGGACGGAAGCGCTTTGGGCGGTTGAACCGCAATGGGCGGCGTAACTGGTTTTTGTGGCGGGATCCGTGGTATCACCGGTTGAACGCGTTCCTGTTTTTCCTGCGGCGGATGCATCCTTGCGGGAAGGGTTTCCGGAGCGGGTCTTTTCACGCCGCATCCGGAGGCAAGCAGTATGATGCCGGCCCATACCATTAAAATTATCAATTGCTTCGATTTATTGGACAAGTTTTTCAATTTTTTTAAACCATCCTTCAATGAAAGGCCGCGTTGCATGAAGAGTGCACGCTTTCAGCGGCGCGTTACCGGTTAAAAAATATTCCTTTATGATATCCGGGCATTCCGGACCAGCCAGCATACCGCTGCTCCGGCAAATTTCTTTTTGCACCACTCCCGGCGGAGCCATGAACCAGCTATCCGAAACATACTGCGGGATGGCGTGGATCAGGTCCGCCCAGATAGGGAGCGCTGCGCTGCCGCCGGATGCGTAAACCGGGTCCCCGTTGTCAAAACCCACCCAGATCAGCGCCAGAACATCCGGGGTGTACCCCACAAACCAGGCATCCCGAAAATCATTCGTGGTTCCGGTTTTTCCGGCCACCGGAAACCATATCCCTTTGCTGCGCAGGGATTTTGCGGTGCCGCCCTCCACCACGCTGCGGAGCAGATCTGTCACCAGAAACGCCTTTTCCGGCGAAATGGCCCGTTCAATGTTCATGTGGTGCTGTTCCAAAATCTTTCCCTTCTCATCCATGATTCCCTTCAGGGAAAGGGGATAGGGCAGTACGCCATCAGCGGCGAATGCACAATACGCGCGGGCGAGTTCAAGGGGGATCATTTCAAATGACCCAAGGGCCAAAGAAGGATACGGCTTGAAATGCGTCGTGAATCCAAAAGGCTTGATGGCGTCCAGGATATGGTTTAATCCGGTCCGCATGGCCAGGTCCACTATCGCCCGGTTGTACGAATGCTGTATGGCGGTGCGAAGGCTTACCGAAAACTCTGTTACAGGTTCGAAATTTTGCGGCTCCCATTTTTTGTTATCAACGGTATATGTCCGGGGTGCATTTGATAATATGGTAGCCGGCGTGAATTTATCCAGGGCGGCCAAGGCCACGAACGGTTTGAAGAGGCTTCCCGGCTGGCGGCTGGCCTGAGCTGCCCGGTTGAACTGGCTCTCCGTGTAGTTCCTGCCGCCGACCATTGCCAGAATATGACCGGTTTTCGGCTGCATGACTACCACCACTCCCTGAAGTTTGCGGGCCGGATCATTGCGGCGAAGCTTGGGATTTGCTTTCTCAAGCGAGGTCAACTCTTTTTCCAGAGCCTCTTCAGCGGCGATCTCGACCTGAGTGTCCAGCGTGGTGTAGATGGAAAGCCCCAGACTCTCAAGATCACCGGGGGAATACAGCGTGGTGAGCTGTTCGGACAGATAATCCACAAAATATGGCGCTTTTTTGCCCGATACCCGGTATCCGGAGGTTTTCACCGGCTGGGCCTGGTATTTTTTAAGCGCGGCGGCTGAAATCCATTGATTGTCATACATGGAATCCAGCACCCAGTTCCGGCGGTTCCGGCACCGTTCCCTGTTAATATAGGGGGAATACCGGTTCGGACCTTTTATCAGACCTGCCAGGGTCGCCGATTCCGCCGGGGTAAGGGCGCTCACCGGTTTCCCGAAATAAAAGGAAGCGGCCTCGCCCACGCCGTTGATGGAGACGGAACCTTTCTGGCCAAAATAAATTTCGTTGAGATAAATCTCCAGAATTTCTTCTTTCTGAAACCGGGCTTCCAGCAAAAGGGCGATAAGGAGTTCCTTGAATTTCCGGGTCAGGGTTCTCTCCGGCGTCAAGAAGTAATTTTTGGCAAGCTGCTGGGTCAGGGTTGAGCCGCCCTGAACAAAGCCTCCGTGACGCAGGTTGACCCAAATTGCGCGAAGCAACCCTCTGGGGTCCACGCCATGATGCGAAAAAAAGCGCTGGTCTTCCGCCGCCAGCACCGCATGCACCAGATGCTGCGGAACATCATGAATGGAAACAAGCTGGCGCTTTTCCCGCTGAGTCCCGAAAAAGAGCATGATATTCTCCGGCTCCAGCGTAAGCAGCGGCAGGTCTTCTTTTGTATCCATGCGGGTGATGCGCCGGATGCCTTGATTGTCATAGGCGATTATCACCGGAAATCCATTCCGGCGCTGCTGCGGGGTTTTTAGATCATTTAAAAAGATCGCGACGCTGTCTTCCCGTAACTGCATTTCACCCTTTGCCGCCGGGGCGCGGTCCACGATGCGATAATCGAGCCGGCTGAGTTTATCCAGAAAAAGGGGCTTGTTGATGCGTTTCCCCGGATACAGGAGGGTAGTGTCCGAATAAACTGTGGAGGGAATGCTCCATTTCCGGGAAGCAAACCGGTCTTCAATGCCGGTGTATAGATAAAACATGTAAACCGTAAGGACGGCGGAGGCGGCAATGCCAGCCGCCAGGACGAGTTTCAGGATTCGCACCGGCCTTTTTTCAGGAACCGGTTTCCTTAATTTTTTTTTAAGCTTTTTTTCCATTATTTCAAAAATTTTCCCGGCAAACCATATCCATCATGGATTGGGCTTATAGATGCTGTTTGCGTCCGATGGCAAGAAAAACCGGGAATTCGGCAGGCAGTCCGGTAAGGGCGTTTTTCTTTTTCATGACATGAGCGGTGGTGGTGCTGATATTGGAAAACCCGGCGGCTTCCATCCAGTCCGCAAACGCCGGGCGATCAAATCCATAATGAAAAACATCCGGTATATCGCCGTGAAATCCGCCGTCTTCCTTATCCAGATCCGTAAGGGCGAGATATCCGCCGCTGTTCAGCAGGCGATGAAAAATGGCGAGCAAATGCGGAATATCCTTGATGTGGTGCATGGCCATGTTGCTGAAAACAAGATCAAAGCGTTCGGCCGGAAATGCGCCGTCCGTTAAATCCATCAACCGGGTCTGAATATTGGAAATATGATTTTCCCTGATTTTCTGCTCCAGCACCTCTATCATGCCGGCTGACGTATCCACTGCAACAATCCGGCCCACGCTTCCGGCGATCCGCATGGAAACCAATCCGGTGCCGCAGCCGAATTCAAGCGCCTGCATGGCCCCGGAAAGCGGGATTTGTTTGGTTATGGCATCCGCGACGGAGCGGGTCAGCTCAATCCGCGCAGGGTTATCTTCCCATGAGGCGGCCGCCTGATCAAAATAGGTTTTATCCGGTTGTTTTTTTTGTTTTTGCTCCATGTTTATTCTCCCATAATGTTTCGCAATTTGAATTCAAGGGTTGTCGTAAGTGCTCAGAGGAATCCGGCTGAATGTGTCGGTAAACGGAAAAGGCACCAGGACAATATCCCCGAAGCGATAGGTCGTTATATATGTCATCCTCGGGGTTGACCCAGATTTTTTTAAACGTGGGTTCAGCCAACCTGCTGGCAGCCTGAACCAGTCGGCGTTCGCTGTCTTTTTGACTTATAAAGTCTATAAAATTAAATACCTGTATTATTATCTCCGGTGAAAGCATACGGATTTTTTCAATAAGAATTTTTCCCGGTCATTGGTTGGGTTCATGCTTTGTTGCATGGCGTTTTCTTGTATGAAATTTGTAATTTAAAAATCAGACAATTACAAGCTTTTCCACATCATTTTCCCCTTCATCGGGGTAATGGTCATACTTTTCCCATCGGAGACAATCCGGACCGCGCCGGTTTCATCTGTTCTGAAAGTCAGATAATTTCTGCGACGGTACCGGTCAAGAACCGATGGCGACGGGAACCGGTCTGGTTTGCCGGATGAAATAACGACCGCTTCCGGGTGAGCGGCGTCCAGAAACGCCGGGGAACTGGAGGTTTTGCTGCCGTGATGCGGGGCGATGAGGATCGTGGACGCCAACCCATCCGGGAATTCAGTGAGGAGTTCCGTTTCACCGGCCAGTTCAATGTCTCCGGGGAACAGGATGGAAAATTTCCCGAAACCCGCACGGATGACCAGGGAATGGTTATTGGTATCCGGAGAATCCGGAGTTTGAGGGGCCGTGCGGGCATCATTTTCCGGATGCAGAAACGGATACATGAACTGAAGGGCCACGCTATTTTCGGAAACCGCATTTCCTCTGATACTGAACTCCGGATAGAGAATATTATGGGTGCGGATCAGGTCCAAAAACTCATGGTATGTTTTGCTGTCCGATGGCTGATGGGTGGAAATCACCTGCTTGACATGAAAATGTTTCAGAATATAAAGCAGTCCATTCAAATGATCGGCGTCCGGATGGGTCAGGATGACCGTGTCCACCGTCCGGATTTTGTTGCGCCACAAATACGGGGCCAGTACCCGGCCCCCCGTGTCAAATACAGCGTTATCTGAAAACCCGCCGCCGTCAATCACCGCGCAACGGCCCTGGGGAAATTCCAGAAGCGCGGCGTTTCCCTGGCCAACATCCATCACCGTGACCCGGAAATCGTCATGCCAAAGCCGCTGGAATGTCCAGTAAACGCCATCCGCCAGAAGTACTCCGGCGACCGCCGCCATCATGAGGCCGGCCCATCGGCCGTAAGCCGGGTTTCCGGGATGCGGGCTGTCGGGCCGATGGCTGTTTTTTCTCCGCATTAACAGAAAAACCGCACCTGATACCAGCAGATAATAACAAGCCATTTCGAGAATTGACGGGGTGATGGTGTAAACCGCGCTCCATTCCATTTGAGAAAGAACTTTCACAAAGGAAATAAGCGGATTGAGCACAGCATCGCACAATTGAAGCCCCCACAGGGCAAGGTGAGTGGACACTGGATACAGAATCAGAACGGAAAAAAGACCGGCAATGACCACAAAAGACCCCATCAGGGGAACCACCACCAGATTGGCAAGCAGGCCGGACACGGGGAAAATATTGAAATAATACATCACCAGGGGCGATGTCCCGATCATGGCGAACAGTGTCACAAAAAACAGCGTGGATATAAATTTGGTCAAAAAATTGCGGCCCAGAGCGGATTGATAGATCGTATCCTGAAATATGCGCATTCCCCAGGCAATAGCCAGCACCGCCGCAAAGGAAAGCTGAAAGGAAATTGAAAACAGGGCCGGCGGATCAATGATCAGAATCGCAAAAGCCGCCAGAGCAATGGTATTAAAAAGGTCATGATCCCGTTCCATCAGAAACGAGAAGAGAAACACCACGATCATCACCACCGACCGCTGGGTGGCCGGCGGCATGCCCGCGATCAGGCCGTAAAAAATTACCGGAAACATGGCGGCAAGGGCGGCCCATTTTCGGGTCCATGCCCGCATCAAAAGAAACCTGGAGAAGGACAGGAGCCAGTTGAAAAAGAAAAACGCGACGGCGCCCACCACCCCCACATGCAGACCGGAAATGGACAGCACATGGCTGACGCCCGTGCGGTTGAAGGCGTCCTGAAGCGCTGGAGATATCTCGGCCCGGTCGCCGATGATGAGGGCCGCCAGTATGGCTGAGGCATCTCCGGATGATGACTGGCGGATGAGCAGCCGCATATTGTCGCGGATTTTTTCCAGCCCTGACCGGAAACCTCCGGAATCAGATGACAATATATCCATTTTACGATCAGATGAAGAAACGCTGCCCCAGATACCCTGCCAGGCCATGAACCGGGTGTAGTCAAATCCGCCGGGATTATGAAGTGAGCGAAACGGCTGGATTTCGCCGGTCAGCGATATCCGGTCTCCTGCGGATAGCGCACCATTTGTGCCGGAGCCTTTGCCATAGATATTGACCTGGATGCCGCCGCGGATCTTGAACGGCGGGAGCGCTCCGGAAACCGGTGAAAGTTCGAGGCCGCGGAGAGTGCATTTTTTCCGGTATGACTGGATGACGGGGTCAGAGTCGATGGTTCCGGTGATATGAAAGGTGGGGCCGTCGATATAATTCGCCACATGACCAGGGTTCCCAGGCCCGGCGACGCTGGCGCTGTAAGTCAGATACCCCAGGCAGGCATAGAGAATCAGGGGAGAGAACCGGACGTTTTTATTTAAAACCAAAGCGCGGATGATGATGCCGAGGGCGGGAACAGCGGCAAAAAGAATCCATAACCAAAAGCCGGGAACGGCAAGCGCGCCGGTAATGCCCGTGATAAATGACAACAGCAGGGGAATGACAGGCCTGAACCAGCCCTTACTTATAAAAACGACCATTCCGCTCGCCCTATCGCCCTTCAGCCTAAATCCCTAATTTCCTATCATTCCCCAAACCGTTTTTTGAGCAGCTTGTGTGTATAGGTTCTGGCGTCCGGGCCGGAATAATCCGACACCACATGGCCGTCACCTATAAGCCGCCATTTGTAGATCATCAGCCCTTCAAGGCCCACCGGGCCACGGGCGTGAAGCTTGCCCGTGGCGATGCCGACCTCGGCGCCCAGGCCGTAGCGGTAGCCATCGGCGAACCGGGTGCTGCAATTCATGAACACATCCGCGGAATCCACGAGGTCCATGAACCGGGTTCCCCTGGATTTGTCGCTGGTGATGATGGCGTCCGTATGGCCGGACCCGAAGGTGTTGATGTGGTCAATGGCATCATCCATTGATGCCACGATTTTGACGGAGATGATCAGGTCCAGATATTCGGTGCTCCAGTCTGCTTCCATGGCCGGTTTGGCATCGATGATGTTCCTGGTTTCCGGACACCCGCGAATCTCCACCCCTTTCGCCTCCAGGGCGGCTTTCAGGACGGGCAGCGCTTCCCTTGCGATCTCCCGGTGCACCAGAAGGGTTTCCGCCGCATTGCATACCGCCACATACTGGCATTTGCTGTCAACACAGACCCGCACCGCCATGTCGATATCCGCCCTTTTATCGATATACACATGGCAGATGCCGTCGGCGTGACCCAGCACCGGGATGGTGGTGTTGTTCATGATATAGCGGACAAATTCATTGCTGCCCCTGGGAATGATGAGATCGATGGAATGGTCGAGTTTCAGCATGTCCGACACGTCGGACCGGGCCTCCAGCAGGGTCAGCCAGCCGCTGGGAAGGCCTGCGGAAATTCCGGCGGCGCTGATAATTTCCGACAAAATCCGGTTGGTGCGGGCCGCTTCGCTCCCGCCTTTCATCATCACCGCATTGCCGCTTTTCAGGCACAGGGATGAAATCTGCACCAGGGCATCTGGCCGGGACTCAAACACAATGCCGATGACGCCGATGGGACTGCTGACTTTATAGAGTTCCAGTCCCCGGTCCAGTTCCATGGCGGAAAGGGTCACGCCCACCGGGTCAGGCAGATGGATGAGACTGCTTATTCCGTCCACCGCCTCCTGTATTTTATCTGATTGAAATTTAAGCCGTTTCAGTAAAGGTGCGGCCAAATTTTCCGCTGCTGCGGCAGACATATCCGCCTGATTGGCGGCGATGATTTTATCGGTATTCTCCGTCAGCGCATGGGCGATGGCGTGAAGCGCATTGTTTTTGACATCCGAGGCCACCGCGGCCATCCGGATGGATGCTTTTTTGGCTAAAGCGGCCTTGTCTTTAATCGTCATAAGAAATCTCCCATTAAAAATTCATCAGAATTCAATATTACCCGGCGTTCGCGGAAACGGGATCACGTCCCGGATATTGCTGATGCCGGTGACCAGCATGACCAGGCGTTCGAACCCTAGACCGAAGCCGCTGTGGGGCACGCTGCCGAATCGCCTGGAGTCCAGATACCACCACAGGTTTTCCGGCGGCACGCCCGTTTCGGCCATCCGGCTTTCGAGTACGTCCAGCCGTTCCTCCCGCTGGCTGCCGCCGATGATTTCCCCGATTCTCGGGACGATCACGTCCATGGCCGCCACGGTCCCGCCATTATCGTTGACCCGCATGTAAAACGGCTTGATGGTTTTGGGATAATCATAAATGATGACCGGCTGATTGAAATGGGTTTCCGCAAGATACCGCTCATGTTCGGTTTGCAGGTCTGTCCCAAAAGAAACATCGAAATTAAAATGATGGCCGGACCGGCTTAATATATCAACGGCCTCCGCATAGGGAATCCGGATAAAGGGTTTGGCCGCAATTATGCCAAGGGTATCCATCAGGGTTTTATCCACAAACCCGGCAAACAAGCCTAAGTCTTCCCGGCAATTTTCAAGGGCGTATGTCACCAGATACCGGATAAAAGTCTCCGCGAGATCCATGTCATCATTCAGATCGGAGAACGCCATCTCCGGCTCCACCATCCAGAACTCGGCGGCGTGCCGGCTGGTGTTGGAGTTTTCCGCCCGGAACGTGGGCCCGAAGGTATACACATCACCCAGGGCCAGGGCGAACAGCTCGGCTTCCAGTTGACCGGACACGGTGAGGTTTGCGGAGCGGTGAAAAAAATCCCGGCTGTAATCGATTGCGCCGCCGGACCGGGGCGGATTTTCCATATCCAGCGCGGTCACCTGAAAGAGTTCGCCTGCCCCCTCACAGTCGGAGCCGGTGAGGATGGGCGTATGGACATGCGCAAACCCTCGCTCCTGAAAAAAACGGTGAATGGCGAAGCTCAGCGTTGAACGGATGCGAAAAGCGGCCCCGTATTTGTTGGTGCGGGGTCTTAAATGGCTGATGGTCCGCAAAAATTCATCCGTATGCCGTTTTTTTTGCAAAGGAAATTCATCCGGTGCGATGCTGATGATTTCAATCGACAGGGCCTGAATTTCCCATTTCTGACCCTTGCCGGGGGATGGGCGCAAAGCGCCGTGGACCGCCACCGCCGAGCCGGTTGACAATTTTTTGACCGCATCAAAATTCGCCATTCCCAGGTCCGCCACCACCTGAATGTTTTGCAGGCAGGAACCGTCATTGATTTCAATAAAGGAAAAATCTTTGGCGTCGCGCCGGGTTTTGACCCAGCCTTTAATTAACACATGGCCGATGGCCTGATCCGATAACAACAGGGCGATGATTCGAGTTCGCTTCATTTTTGCTTCTTTGCCTGAAAAATTTAAATCGGTATGCACTGAAAAATTTACCGCTCACCATATCATCTGCCGGATGGACAGGCAACCCGGGAATTGAACATACGAAAAAAATGGATGTTTAGAAATAGTCTTGACATGGTTTTACCTTTTGATATAAAAAATATTTTTTAATTTTTAAAGCATGGTTGATTTTGTTTTATTTGCGTTAAACCTGATGGGTTGAATACCCATATTTTTATGTAACGGGAATTCATAAATATGGATCCGGTGACGATTTTAAAAGAAAAACAGCCGAAGCTGGTGGAAAAATGGATTGCCGCCCTCATCAGCACTTATCCGGCGGAATCCGCGAATTTTTTTATCGACACCAAAGATCCTTTTGCCAATCCTGTCGGCGCCACCATCAAGCGCAGCATTCCGCTGCTTTTCAATGAAGTGATAAAAGAGAAAATGGATCCCGTCAAGGTGAACGAAGCCTTGGATCCCGTCATCCGCCTGAGAGCGGTTCAGGAAATGTCTCCATCGAAGGCGGTTTCGTTTATTTTTGCCATCAAACATCTGATTCGGAAAGAACTGGAAGGCCTGCCGCGGGATAAAAAGATTGAATCTTTTCTGTCCGTCTTTTTATCCAATGTCGACGCGCTGATGCTCGCCGCCATCGACATTTATGTCCAATGCCGGGATAAAGTATATTCATTGCGGATCAACCAGGCAAAGGAAAGCGTCAAGAAACTGCTGATCAAAAAAGAGCTGATGTGTGATATTCCGGATATCAACACGGAATTGCAGACAGTTATAAATAAGCACTGTACAGGTGTTCTGTAAATATATTTTTTGAATATGTAGGATGAGGTGATTTTCAATGAATGTAGATTATTTATACTCCCTCTTGGCGGTCGTTGTTCTTGGACTAATTGCCTATGTGGGCGCTGGAGCGTCAGGGCTTCAAGCGGTGTTCGGCATTTTTATCCCATACCTGGCGATAATCATTTTTCTGGTCGGGTTCATCAACCGGGTCTGGTGCTGGGCGAAATCCCCTGTCCCGTTCCGCATTCCCAGCACCTGCGGCCAACAGCAATCCTTAGACTGGATCAAACAATCCAAACTGGACAATCCGAGCACCACCGCAGGCGTCATCGGGCGGATGTTCCTGGAAATTGTCCTGTTCCGGTCCCTCTTCAGAAACACCCGGACGGAACTGGTCGGTGATCGGATTTCCTATAAATGGGTGATATGGCTCTGGCTGTTCGCCATTTTGTTCCACTATTCCTTTCTGGCGGTGGTCATCCGGCATCTGCGGTTTTTCATGGAACCCGTGCCCTTTTTCATCCTTGCGGTTGAAAGGGCGGACGGCATTCTTCAGGTGGGACTTCCGGGCGTTCTGATTTCCGGTATCACCCTGCTGGCCGGAGCCACTCTGTTGCTGGGCAGGCGCGTACTTATCCCCAAAATCAATTATATCTCCAAAGCTGCGGACTATTTCCCCCTGCTGCTGATCATCGGAATTGCGTTGACCGGCATCCTGATGCGCTACTTTACAAAGGTGGACGTGGTGAAGGTCAAAGAGCTGGCCATGGGACTGGCGACATTTCATGCGGGCATCCCCGAAGGCGGCCTGGGTCCACTTTTTTATGTGCACATGTTTTTCGTCTGCATCCTCGTGGCCTACATCCCTTTCAGCAAGCTGATGCACATGGGCGGGGTGTTCTTGAGTCCCACCCGCAATCTGGCCAACAACAGCCGGATGAAGAGACATATTAACCCATGGAATCCCAAAGTCAAATTTCATACCTATGAAGAATATGAAGATGACTTCAGGGAAAAAATGATCGAGGCAGGGCTGCCTGTGGAAAAGGAGTAGTTATGGTGGATATCCTGAAACCAAAAGAGATGTTCAAAAGTATTGATTACACGATTCCCTCGGATCGGTGGGAGAACGTGTCCCCGGATTTGGGCGATGGTAAATTTTGTTATCCCGCAAAAAAGAAGAACCAGGAATACTTAAGTCTTGTGGCAAAAGATGAATGGTCGCCGTCGGACGAGGACTGGAAGCTGCCTTCCAACTGGCAGCAGATCATCCATGAGGGCTTTAAGGAACGCCTTGATAAATACCGTTCTTTAAAGGTCTTTATGGACATCTGCGTCCGGTGCGGGGCCTGCGCGGACAAATGCCATTTTTTCATCGGCACGGGAGATCCCAAAAACATGCCGGTGCTGCGGGCGGAGCTGCTGCGGTCCATTTACCGCAATGATTTCACTGCCGCTGGAAAAATTCTCGGATCCATCGCCGGCGCCAGAAAACTGACGCCGCTGGTGATCAAGGAATGGTTTTCGTATTTTTATCAATGCACGGAATGCCGACGGTGTTCGGTATACTGCCCCTATGGCATCGACACCGCAGAAATCACCATGATGGGCCGGGAACTCTTGTCTCTTCTGGGCCTCAACATAAACTGGATACTGGAGCCAGCGGCCAACTGCTTCCGGACCGGAAACCATTTAGGCATTCAGCCCCATGCCTTCAAAGAAATGGTTGAGTTTTTCTGCGATGATATTGAGACGATCACCGGCATTAAAATTAACCCCTCTTTCAACCGCAAAGGCGCGGAAATCCTTTTCATCACACCGTCCGGCGATGTGTTCGCCGATCCGGGAACCTATTCCATGATGGGCTATCTGATGCTGTTTGAGCATATCGGCCTGGATTATACATTGAGCACTTACGCGTCTGAAGGCGGTAATTTCGGATTGTTCACCTCCTCTGAAATGATGAAGCGTTTGAACGGTAAAATGTACGCTGAAGCCAAACGATTGGGGGTTAAATGGATTCTGGGCGGTGAATGCGGCCACATGTGGCGGGTCATCAACCAGTATATGGACACCATGAACGGTCCTGCGGATTTTCTGGAAGTTCCGAAAAGTCCCCTTACCGGCACCGTGTTTACCAACGCCGCATCGACAAAAATGGTTCATATTGCCGAATTTACAGCGGATTTAATCAAGAATAACAAATTAAAACTCGATCCCAGCAGAAACGATGGATACAAGGTGACGTTCCACGATTCCTGTAATCCGTCCAGGGCCATGGGCATGCTGGACGAACCCCGGTATGTATTAAATAATGTTTGCAATTATTTTTATGACATGCCGGAAAACACCATCCGGGAGCAAACCTTCTGCTGCGGGTCCGGGTCGGGACTCAACACGGAAGAGATTATGGATCTGCGGCTCCGGGGGGGGCTGCCCAGAGCCAATGCGGTTAAACATGTACACGAAAAATACGGCGTCAATATGCTGTCTTGCGTCTGCGCCATTGACCGGGCAGCATTGCCGCCGCTGATGAAATACTGGGTGCCTGAAGTAGGGGTTTGCGGTCTTCATGAGCTGGTGGGGAACGCCCTGGTCATGGACGGAGAAATCGAAAGAACCGTCAATCTTCGGTCTGAAGACCTACATGAAGAGGAGGAATAAACGATGAATGATAAACCGAAAATCATCATCGGGCTGGTCATATTTTTTGCGGTGTTCACGTTTCCGTTCTGGTACAACCACGGAGTTGCATCCACCGCGCCGAAACCGGAATTGACGGAAAAGGCCAAGGCCGCGAAAAAATGTATTCTTGAAAAGGAACAGATGCGTACCGGTCACATGCAGCTTTTAAATGATTGGCGGAATACGGTTGTCCGGAATGGTCAGCATGTCTATGAGATAGACGGCAGACAATACGTGGCCAGCCTTTCCAACACCTGCCTGGAATGTCATTCTAATAAAGCCGAGTTCTGC